>JASLDB010000303.1 GCA_030151665.1 Neisseriaceae bacterium | reverse complement strand
GCTCATGATTGCTGAGATTTTCATGGGGTAAACTGCCTTGGGCATTGAGTTGATTGAATACGGTGAGATTGTCTTTGTGTTCTGCAAACAAACTATTGGTTTCAATTTCATGATTGTGTTCAGTTAGAATGACACCACGTTCAATCATGTTTTCTAATTCTCGAATGTTGCCTGGCCAATTGTGCTGCATGAGCATTTCTCGAGCGCGATCACTCACGCCCAATATTTTCTTTTTATAAAGCGCACTGTATTTGTCTAAAAAGTATTCGCACAATAAGGAAATGTCTTCTTTTCGTTGACGAAGAGGTGGAATGTGAATAGGAAAGACATTGAGTCGATAATACAAATCAGCACGAAATGTGCCTTTTTTAACGGCTGCTGCTAAGTCTTCATTGGTGGCAGCCACGACCCTAACATCAATACTACGGGTGTTTTCATCGCCAACCCGTTCCAACTCTTGTTCTTGTAAAACCCGTAACAGTGAAGCTTGTGCTCGAGTTGACAGTTCAATAACTTCATCTAAGAAAATGGTTCCCGATTGCGCTCGCTCAAATTTGCCCAAGCGTGATCGATGGGCACCAGTAAAAGCGCCTTTTTCCACATCGAATAATTCAGATTCAATCAGTTCAGGTGGGATAGATGCACAATTAACAGCCACAAAAGGCTCATCCTTGCGATCACTGGCGGCATGCAAACTGCGAGCGAATGCTTCTTTGCCCACGCCCGTTTCGCCCAAGAGTAAAACCGATACTTTGCTGGTGGCGGCTTTTTCTAATAGTTGGCATGCGGCGAGGTAAGAGGCAGATTGGCCAATGGAATTGGACATAGTGAAATTGCTGCTTGGGCGCTTGAGTTCTTGTTCTCGTAGTTTTAATAATTCGCTACGCAGGGCAAATAATTCGTCTTGCACAGGGTCAGGTAGCATAAAGCGATCAATTTCAGGGTCATCTTCTTCCCATTCCTCAGCGGGTTTACCAATGATTTTACAATGTTCATGCCCCATGGCTGCACATTGGATTTCTTTGTAAATAATACTTTTGCCCATGTAAAAACTGGTATAGCCACTGGCATAACCCAATAATGTCCAACAAACGGCTTCACTGGCGTGACCATGTTCTTTTTGGTGATTGCTCACTTCGTAAGAATCAAACCAATCAAATTCACCATGGTAGTGACCGATGTCGCGGTCAAAAGATAAACAGGTTGGTTTGACTTTGACCATGCCACGGATGGTGTGCATTTGTGGTCCTGCTAAAAAGGTTTCTTTGAGGGATAAATCAGGGCGGACTTTTTGCGAAACTTCCGCGTCTTTCATACCCGCATGGTAGCCAAAGCGCATTAAAAAATATTTTGCACGTTCTGTACCAAGCGAGGCGATTAATTCTTTTTTTAATTGGCCAAACACATTGGCATGCATTAAGAGCATGCGTTGTTCACCAAACCAAATCTTGCCTTCTTTGGCATCAAAACGGATGGCATCAATTAAATCCTGACTTAATGGTAGCTGTAATTCGGGTGTTGCCATGTGTTTCTCTCCTTTGTTTCTTATTGTTTTTATTGTTAATTTTTTATTTTGTTGCTTTGTTTTTAATGAGTATAGCGTGTTGCTTGGGGTGGGTGTCAAGCAAGAAACGCTGCGAATGAAAAGGGCATTTTTATTTTGTTGCAGTGCAGATAAGCATTTGGTGAATTTGATTTAAATCAATTTATCAAATGATTCAATTTTATTTTTAAAAAATATTTTTTTCAGGCTGTCTGCAAAAAAATTAAAATTAAATTCAAATAAAAATCATGGTGTTATTGATTTTTTTTGCATTTTTTGAAGATTGGCAGTGTGTTTGCTATGTGGATTAACAGTGATGAGGAGAAATCACAATAACGGCGGAGGTGACAACATGCCAGATAACCCAGCTTTGCAACATTTGAAAAAATACATTCGAGTGCGCAGTGAAAAAGATGCTCGTTTTGTTGAATTTGATTTTGCCATTGGCTCACCCGATTTGTTTGTGGAATTGGTGATGCCACCCGCAGCATTTGCAGCCTTTTGCCAAACCCACAACGTGGTGCAAATGAGCGCTGATGAAATGGCTGCAATCGACAGCGATTCAGAAAAATGGCGTTTTGGTTACGATACCTTGGTGAGCCATGCTCGCTAAATAATGCCTATAAAGAAAATAAAGGAGAAATCGACACATGACTTTAGAGATTAAAACCGCCACCTTAGAGCCTGTGCGCCAAACATTTGCCAATGTGGCGCGCCGCTTTGGTGAGAAGCCAGCCACACGTTATCAAGAAGCGACTTACGATGCGCAAGGTACCACCAATTTTCATTACCGTCCATTGTGGATGCCAGACAAAACCTTAAATGACATGTCGCACACGAAAATCACCATGGCTGATTGGTATGCATTTCGTGATCCACGCCAATTTTATTATGGTGCGTATGTACAAAATCGTGCTCGCATGCAAGAGGCAGCAGAAAACAATTATGGTTTTTTTGAAAAACGCGAATTATCACAGTATTTAAGCGATGAAATTAAAACCCAAATAACACAATCTTTATTGCCATTGCGCCATGTAGAACAAACCGCGAATTTGAATTTTATGTCTGGTTCTGCTTATGGCTATGGCACCACCATTAGCCAAGCGTGTTTGTTTGCCGGCATGGATTCATTGGGCATGGCACAGTATTTGTCACGTATCGGTTTATTGATTGATGGCAACAGCGCTGAAAGTTTAAGTGAAGCCAAAGTCGTGTGGATGGAAGAAAGCGCTTGGCAAAAAATCCGTGCTTTGTGCGAAAAAACCTTGGTTCAAAAAGATTGGTTTGAATTATTGTTGGTACAAGCCTTGTTAATCAATACATACAGCAGTGTTTTGATTTACCAAGTTTGGCAACAAGCCATTGCCAATCAAGGTGCTCGTGACATAGCTATGTTGACGGAATTTATGCAGGGCTGCCAAAAAGATTTGGCCAATTGGAGCGACAGCGTTTTCAAAATTGCTGCATCAGAAAGCGAAGAAAATAAAGTGATTTTACAAGATTGGTTAAACCAATGGTTGCCTTTGGTGGAAGCGGCATTTGCTGATTATGCCAGTGCAACTTTAGCCGAACCTGAAAATGCCTTATCAGAAGCCAAAAATCAATTGAGTAAACGCGCAGCCAAAGCGGGTTTGATGGTATCAGGAGAATCATCATGACATCCAAAGTATATATTGGGCTACAAGATAATGACATGTCTCGCTATATTGTAGAAGCCATTGAAGAAGACAATCCAGATGCCGTGATTATATATCAACCAGCGATGGTGCGCATTGAGTGTGCAAACCGATTGGTGGTGAAGCGTGAAACTGTAGAAGAAAAATATGGGCAGTCATGGGACATGCAAGAGCTGCATTTGAATTTGATTACTTTGGGCGGCAATGTGGATGAAGATGAAGACCGCTTATTGTTGCATTGGAATCGTTAAGGGGACATAAAAATGGCTGCAAAAAAATTAAATATCAAAGACAAATACCGCTATTTAACCCGTGATTTGGATTGGGACTTTAGCTATGAAAACCGAAAAGATGCTTTTCCATATGAAGAATTTGAGGGCATCAAAATCACTGATTGGTCAAAATGGGAAGACCCTTTTCGCTTAACCATGGATGCTTATTGGAAATACCAAGCAGAAAAAGAGAAAAAATTATACGCCATTTTTGATGCATTTGCTCAAAATAATGGTCAGATGAATGTTTCAGATGCGCGCTATCTGAATGCTATTAAGGTGTTTTTAACCGCGGTAACACCGCTTGAATATCAAGCCTATCAAGGTTACTCCCATGTGGGGCGTCAATTCAGTGGGATTGGTGCGCGCATTGCTTGTCAAATGCAATCGATTGATGAGTTACGCCATGTGCAAACACAAGTTCATGCCATGAGCCATTACAACAAGTTTTTTAATGGTTTCCAAGATTGGAGCCATATGCATGACCGTGTTTGGTATTTGTCTGTGCCCAAATCGTTTTTTGAAGATGCCCGTGCGGCAGGACCATTTGAATTCTTATTGGCCATTAGCTTCGCTTTTGAATATGTTTTAACCAATTTGTTGTTTGTGCCATTTATGTCGGGCGCAGCTTACAACGGCGACATGGCAACAGTGACATTTGGCTTTAGTTCACAATCGGATGAAGCCCGTCACATGACTTTGGGTCTGGAAGTTATCAAGTTTTTGTTAGAACAACATGAAGACAATGTGCCTATCGTGCAGCAATGGATTGATAAATGGTTCTGGCGTGGAACACGGTTGTTATCAGTGGTGGCGATGATGATGGATTACATGTTGCCCAATAAAGTGATGTCGTGGAAAGAGGCTTGGGAAGTGTATTTTGAAGAAGCGGGCGGTGCACTTTTCAAAGATTTGGCACGCTACGGCATTCGTATGCCCAAATACAGTGAAGTGATTGAAAAAGAAAAAGAGCACATTTCACATCAAGCATGGTGGATTTTCTATAACTACGGTCATGCCGCTGGTTTTCACACTTGGATTCCCAGTGATGAAGAGTTGGATTGGCTTAGCGAAAAATACCCCGATACATTTGATAAATATTACCGCCCACGTTGGGAATTGGCGAAAAAAATGGAAGCCGAAGGCAAGCGTTTTTATTCCAGTGGTTTGCCACAGCTTTGCC
>JASLDB010000298.1 GCA_030151665.1 Neisseriaceae bacterium | reverse complement strand
TGCTCGTTCAGCACTTTTTCTGGCAATATCAGCAATGACTTGGTTAAGGCGCTTTTCTTGTTGCTTTAATGCAGCAATGTCTTGTTTTTGATTGGCAATTTCTCGATCAATGGCTTGGCTTTCTTTTAATACTTGTGAATTTTTGTTTTTTAATTGGCCTACCAATTTTTGTTGTTCATTTTGCAAGGTTTTAATTTTGCCCAATTGTGCATTGATTTTTTGTTGTTGCCTATCGACTTCTTTTTGTTGTTCTAATAAGTTGGTAATGGCTTGTTGATTGGCTTGTTGCAAATAACGAATATATTGTAGTTGGCGACCTTTTTTATTGGGTTCGCTGTTTTTAACCAACAATACCAAAGCATCGGGTTGTTTATTTTTGTAATGGGCATTGAGTAGACGGCTGATTTGCGCTTTATTGGCATTGACCTTTGCCAATAGGGCTTGGTTATTGCTTTGCAGTTTTTTCAGTTCTTGCCAATAACCTTGTTGGGTTTTATTAACCGCACTTAAGGCTTTTTCTTCAGCGCTAATGGCTGACTGTGTTTGTTGCAAATCATTTTTGACTTTGCTTTGGGCTTGTTGCTGTAAATTCAAATTTTTCTGAGCTTGGTTCAGTTGTTTTTGAATTTGCTCCAGTTTTTTGGCATCATTGGCAAAAGCCACAGGGCCTGCTAAACATAGCAAGCCCAAAGTAGCCAATAACACTTGTTTTAACAAGGGTTTCATTTGATCCATTCAACAAGATTTTGACCTGTCATTTGGTCGGGTTGGTTAACACCTAACATAGCCAATAATGAAGGGGCGATGTCTTTAAGTGCACCACCGCTGTGAATCTTGGCTTTGGGGCCAACATACAAGAAGGGCACTTGATTGGTGGTGTGTTGAGTATGGGCTTGGCCATTTTTGTGGTCAAACATATTCTCACAATTACCGTGATCCGCTGTTACCAATACTTGGCCATTGTGTTGCAATGCGACGTCGACAATTTTACCCACGCAATCATCCAATGTTTCAACTGCTTTAATTGATGCAGCTAAATTACCGGTGTGTCCGACCATGTCACCATTGGCAAAATTACAAATAATCAAATCAAATTTATCATTTTCTAATGCATCAACAATGTGATCACAAACAATAGCCGCATTCATTTCGGGCTGTAAATCGTAAGTTGCAACATCTGGTGAAGGCACTAAAATGCGTTCTTCTAAAGGATAAGGGCTTTCTTGTCCACCGTTGAAGAAATAGGTTACATGGGGGTATTTTTCTGTTTCAGCAATGCGCAATTGGCGAATGCCCAAGCTAGAAGCATACTCACCCAGACCATTTTCAATGCTTTGTGGCATAAACATCACTGGGTGATTGTATTGTGCTCCATAGCTAGTGATACTCGCAAAATAACCCAAATTGGCTTGGTGTTTTTTCTCAAAACCAGCGAAGTCTGTAAAGGTTAAGGCTTGTGTTAGTTCACGAGCACGGTCAGCTCGGAAGTTTAAGAATAAGACATGGTCACCGTCTTGTAATGCCGCTTCAGGATGAATTGTGGTTGGCTTAACAAACTCATCATTCTCATCGCGCGCATAAGCGGCTTGTAAACCTGCAACTGCTGTGTCTGCTGTATAAGCCGTGTCAGCAAATAAAGCATTGTAAGCAGTTTGCACACGATCCCAGCGATTGTCACGGTCCATGGCGTAAAAGCGACCAACCAAGGCACCAATTTTGACTTCAGGGTGTTGAGCAACATAATCATCTAAGCGTGCCAAGTATTTTTCTGCACTTTGGGGTGGTGTATCCCGACCATCTAAAAATGGGTGCACAACAATATTTTGGACACCCAATGCCAATGCAGCATCTAAACTGGCAAAAATATGGTCAATGTGGGCATGAACACCACCATCAGAAAATAGCCCCAAAATATGTAGGTTTTGTTTACCATCCATTTTGCATGCTGCTTGAAAAACAGCATTTTGTTGGAAACTACCATCTTCAATGGCCATATCAATGCGGGTGATGTCTTGTGGCACCACACGACCTGCACCAATGTTTAAGTGACCGACTTCAGAATTGCCAAACTGACCTGTTGGCAAGCCAACCATGCGTTCAGATGCATCAATCGTGCCATAAGCATATTTTGCCTTAAAAGCATCAAGGTGAGGCGTATTGGCCAAAGCCACCGCGTTGTTTTCAGATTCTTGGCGATCGCCAAAGCCGTCTAAAATTAATAAAACCACAGGTTTTTGAATAGACACAAGCAAGACCTTTATTTGTGTGTGTATGTTACAAATGCCAGCACATTTTTCGTCATGGATACACCATCACCAGTATATGCGCTAAAATAAGCTTGATTATAGTCGTTTTTACTTGTTTATTTCAAATTTGCTACGATATAACAAAAAACGACCAAAGCCATGTCACATGCTATTGCATAAAAGAACAATGACAATAAAGAAGACACAACACAATTGTGGCGCTACATGGCTTTTTTATCACGAAAAGGACTTTATCACTTTGAATCTAACCAATCATTTTTTAATTGCGATGCCCCATCTAGATGACTTGTTTTTTGAAGGCGGTGTCGTGTATGTGTGTGAACACAACGAAGACAGTGCCATGGGCCTAATTATTAATAAACCATCTCCTTTGGTGATGGATCAGCTATTTGATGCAGCAAGACAACCCACACCAGAGCGTTATGTGAATGCATCGGTTTACATGGGTGGACCTATGCAAATAGACCGTGGTTTTTTGATACACACGCCTATTGGCAATTGGCAAAGCAGTTTACTTGTCACAGATGAAATTGCTTTAACCACCTCTAAAGATATTATTTCTGGCATGCAGCAAATTAGTGAAGTGGGGAAGACTTTGGCCACAATTGGTTACGCCAGTTGGGAAAAGGGTCAATTAGAAAGTGAAATTGCCAACAATGATTGGTTGGTGGTGGAAGCCAATCAAACCATTTTATTTGATTGCCCTGTTGAAGAACGGTATGAGGCAGCTTTGGGTTTGTTGGGTATTAAGCCTGAGTCTTTGATGATGAAAGCTGGTCATGCATAAAGCCCCCATTGGCACCACTTTAGCATTTGACTTTGGCAAAGCGAGAATTGGTGTGGCGCAAGGTGATGCCGAGTTGTCAATTTCACATCCATTGACCACCATTTCTGAACTGGAGAATAAAAAACGGTTTTTGCTGATTGAGGCCTTGATTAAAGAATGGCAGCCTAAGCATTTGGTTGTGGGCTTGCCCACACACATGGATGGCACAGAACATGAAACGACAGCATTGTGCCGTAAATTTGCCAATCGTCTTTATGGTCGATTCTCGTTGCCGGTGTATTTAGTCGACGAGCGCTTATCTTCAGCGGTGGCTGAAGATTTATTGCGTCAAGCCCAAGTTTTCGGACGCAAACAAAAAACGATGCTTGACCAAGTCGCAGCACAAGCCATATTAGAAACTTTTTTTGTCAGTGGTTTTGTCGAAGAAATTCAACACCAATCCACTGATGTACCGTTATCTGAATAACAACAATACAGAAAGTACAACGAGAACCATGATGGAATCTGCAACAGACAATTTAAAAGTAGCCATTTTGGCAGAAGCATTGCCGTATATTCGCCAATTTTCAGGGAGTACTTTGGTGATTAAATATGGTGGCAATGCCATGATTGATGCTGAGTTAAAGCAAGGTTTCGCCAAAGACGTGGCATTGCTAAAACTGGTGGGCATTAATCCGATTGTTGTACATGGCGGCGGACCACAAATTAACCAAATGTTGGAAAAAGTGGGAAAAGAAGGGCAATTTATCCAAGGGATGCGTGTGACAGATACCGAAACCATGGATATTGTGGAAATGGTTTTGGGTGGACATGTTAACAACGAGATCGTATCCATGCTTAATCAGTATGGTGGTAAAGCAGTGGGTTTGAATGGCAAAGATGGCCATTGTATTAAAGCAACCAAGCTATGTGTTGAAACGGCTGAGTCTAAATTGCTGGATATTGGCCAAGTGGTTGATGTTGAAAGCATTGATGCCACGTTAATTCGCCAATTGAGTGAAAATGGTTATATTCCTGTTATTGCACCCATTGGTGTGGGTGCAGAGGGTGAAGCATTTAATATTAATGCAGATGTTGTGGCAGGTCGCTTAGCCGAAGAACTGAATGCTGAAAAATTGATTATGATGACCAATATTCCTGGCGTAATGGACAAGGCTGGTCAATTATTAACCCGTATCACACCAAGTAAGGTTGAAACTTTGATTGCCGATGGGACTTTGTATGGTGGGATGTTGCCTAAAATCCATTCAGCATTGGATGCAGCAAAAAATGGTGTTAATTCCATTCATATTATTGATGGTCGTGTCCCCCATGCTTTACTTTTAGAAGTCTTCACCGATACTGGTGTGGGTTCGATGATTCTATCTGAATAAGTCAATAAAAAAACCATGCTCATGATAATTTTGAGCATGGGATTTGTGGATATTTAATATAAATATATTATTGGTTAAGCATTGTGTCAGTATTACACTCAATCTATCAATCTTTTTAGTATTTAGTATTTGTATAAAATAACAAATTTATTGTATTTCATGTTTTTGTGCGTTGCTTAGGAGCTGGCTAAATAGACTTGTTTCTCTATGCAATTTAAATTTTTACTTTTTTGTTTTTTGATGGTGGCTGAGTTGTCTATCCGTATGTCAATATTCTGCTCTTTGATGATATCTACAACAGAACAAGCCAAGTAAATTTCAAAACGGCATTGTAAATCAAGTTCTTGCTTTGCTTCTGGGGTGCTTTTATCTATCATTTTTTATTCCGTTGGTATTGTATACAAAATTAATGAGCTATAGATTGTGCTTTTTTTACGAAGTTCATTTGTTGTCATGAATTTTACTTTGTAAAGATTGACGCAGATTATTTAACATTGGTATAGACCAGTATTCATCACTGTTCAAACAATTGTAAAGTAGTGCAAAGACTCAAAATCTGTGGGTAATATAGCGTGAATATTTTCCACAAAACCGTCGTAAGGGGACAGTATGGGTATTTTTTTAACAGTGGCGTTGGCACATTTTTTAGCATTGCTAAGTCCCGGGCCTGATTTTTTATTGATTATCAAAAGTACCATTAAGAATAAACCGAAAAAAGCAATGGGTGTGGTATTGGGTATTACCATTGGCAATGCCATTTACATTATTTTATGCATCATGGGCGTGGCGGTTATTTTTTCGCAATCCATTGGTCTGATGATTTTTTTGAAACTGATTGGTGGCTTGTTTTTGTTTTATATTGGTTATTGTGCCATTAAAGCCAAAAAAAGTGATTACACGACTTTAGAGGCAATGGATGATAGCAGTGCCTCCTTAATACAGAGTAGCTTTTGCAAAGAATTTTTGGCAGGGTTTGTCTCTGCAATTTTTAACCCCAAAAATTTATTGTTTTACTTGAGTTTGTTTACCGTGGTTTTATTGCCCAGTACTGGTATGAACACCAAGATATTATTGGGCATCTGGATGACAACGGTGGTTTTCATGTGGGATGCCTTTATTGTGCTTTTATTGTCTAGAAAAAAGATTCAAAATGCTTTTAATCAAATCGCTTATTATATTGATAAGTGTGCTGGGGTGATTTTGGGCCTGGTGGGGGTGAAAGTTTTGTTTAATGCGGTCGAAGACATTCATAAAACATGGTAAACCAGGATGATTGAGCATGTTTAATTGATAAAATTTATCATCTAAATTGGCAGTGAATAATTTACCTTGTCTTTTTTTTGATTTATAATTTATAAATTGATTATTAAATATTGATTAATTTTTTTTATAGGTGTGAATGTGGCAATATTAGAAGTTTTGCATTATCCTGATGAGCGCTTGCGCACAGTGGCTAAATCCATTGATCGTATTACACCCGACATTCAGCAGTTAGCAGCAGATATGCTTGAAACCATGTATGACGAACATGGTGTGGGATTAGCGGCAACACAAGTTAATCAACACATTCGCATGGTGGTGATGGATGTTTCGGAAGAGCGTAACCAACCCTATGTGCTTATTAATCCTGAAATTATTGAAAAATCGGGTCAGATTGACAACGAAGAAGGATGTCTATCTGTTCCTGATCAACGAGCAAATGTTAGTCGTGCCAATGAAGTGACTGTTAAAGCGTTGGACCTCAATGGTGAAGAGCAAGAAATTCATGCTGAAGGTTTCTTTGCTATTTGTATTCAACATGAGTTGGATCATTTATTGGGAAAATTATACATTGATTATCTGTCACCATTAAAGCGTAAGCGTTTAGAAGATAAATTGTTTAAGCAATACCGACAAATGTCAAAACAAAAGTAATAGCGTATTGAGCTTCGCTAAAAAAAGCAGCCATGTTAAAGATGTGCTGCTTTTTTTGCATTGGCCGTTACGCTTTGTTAGGGAAAGTATTGTGTTAAGTTATTGATTGTTTTAATCTAAGAAATTATGGATTGTATTGGCATCGACATGGTAAAAAGCCCATTTTTAGATTACTTTTCTGAACAGTCTCAACATTATGCTGACTATCGACCAACATACCCCATGGCACTGGTTAATGCTTTGACATCACTGTGTCCAAGCCAGCAGCATGCATTGGATTGCGGTTGTGGTACTGGACAGTTATCACTTTTATTGGCCACTAATTTTTCTCATGTGACTGCCACCGATGCCAGTGCGGAGCAGATTGGTAGAGCAATATTAACGAACAATATTGACTATCGCTGTGCATTGGCACAAGACAGTGGCTTGCCCAATCAATCAATCGATTTAATCACCGTTGCACAAGCGGCACATTGGCTGTATTTACCCGCGTTTTACCAAGAAGTTACCCGTGTTGCCAAAGACAATGCAGTTTTGGCATTAGTGACTTATGGTGTTTTGCATGTGGACGATGTTGAAATTGATCAACGTATCCAACATTTTTACCATGAGGTTTTAGGTGGTTTTTGGCCAAAAGGTCGGGAACATGTGGAAAATGGTTATAGCCAATTACCATTTCCGTTTGTTAGTGTTGACATGCCAAAATTGGTCATGCACCAAACATGGGGCTTGACGGCGTTAATGGGTTATTTGAATACATGGTCAGCCGTGAAACTGGCCAATAAGCAACTTGGTCAAGATTGTGTTAGCCAATTTCAAAAAGAATTGGAACCATTTTGGCCAGATGCCAGTTGTCAAAAAACCATTACGTGGCCATTATCGTGTCGAGTTGGTCGGGTGAATCCAACTTGATATGTGGCGAATCACAAGCCAAAGTGATACAAATACAGTACACTGTGGGCAATTTTATCTTTTAATCGCAAGATTTCGTACAATATGGCACTTAAAGCAACAATCTACAAAGCAAATATCAATATTGCTGACATGAATCGCAATCATTATGCGGACGTACAATTGACATTGGCACAACACCCATCTGAGAATGAACAACGGCTCATGCTGCGTTTATTGGCTTGGATTTACCATGGTGATGAAAGCTTGATTTTTACCAAAGATTTATTTTCGGAAGATGAGCCTGCATTGTGGAAATTGAATGATTACAATGAGCCAGTATTGTGGATTGAAATGGGTTTGCCTGATGAGAAACGCTTGAAAAAAGCCAGTAACCAATCAGATCAAGTGATGTTATTGGCATATGGTGAGCGTGCTGCAAATGTTTGGTGGCAGCAAAACAAGAATAAAGTGGCCATGTTTAAAAATTTAACCGTATTGTTTTTAGACGATGCACAATCAGAAGTATTGCAACAATTTTGTCAGCGTAGCATGACATTGCAAGCCACTTTGCAAGAAGATAGCATTTGGTTATCAGACGGTAATCACCACGCTGATTTTAAATTGACGGTTTGGCAAGAAGCCAAGGCTTAAATGTTCAAAATTACGCAGCGAATCAGTTTGTGCTTGGATGATATTGTTTTGACAGCGATTCGAGCACAAGGTGCTGGTGGGCAACATGTGAATAAAACATCAACGGCTATTCATTTGCGTTTTGATATTCAAGCTTCACATTTACCAGATGCTTATAAAGCCAGATTATTGGCTTATAAACACCATTTAATCAGTTCAGCTGGGGTGGTGGTGATTAAGGCACAAGATCATCGTAGCCAAATCATGAATAAAGATGCGGCCATCGCACGTTTAATTGCTTTGATTCAAGAAGCGAATCAAATGGAAAAAATACGGCATGCAACCAAACCAACTTATGCATCAAAAAGGCGCCGTTTAGAATCAAAAGCACAAAAAAGCCAAACCAAAGCCAATCGTGGCAAAGTGATTTTCTAGTCTAATATTCCATATTGCATAAATTTCATTGATGCTATTTCGCCAGTTCTGTCATTAAACATTGATGGACCATTAAACAAGATAAGTTGATACCCTTATCTTGTTTAATAGTAGGGGCTTAAAGCCAATAGTGTTCTGCTACCAATTCCATTTCTGCATGGTATTGGCCATCTGGTAATTCTGCCATGCTAATGGCTTGGCCATTTTTGCTTGGATTTTTCATTTGGATTTGAATGGGTTGTAAAAGATCTTTTTCTGATAATGCTTCTGTTTTATTCAACACCAAATCAAGGGTGTAATCTTTGTTTTTTTTATTCTTAGCAGGCTTAACATTGATTTTATAAACAACAGTATTGTTGTTATTTTTCTGACGCGCTTCATTCAATAGCGTGGTTTTTCCGATATTGAATTGTTGTTTTTGCTGATTAAAATCTACTGTGATGCGGTTATTTTCTGGAGCGTTAAACTGTTGAGAAGAGGCAGTTTGGTTTGCTTCTTTCACTGCTGTGACTTGCCAAGAAACACTACTGCTCAGGTTGACTTCATTTGCTTGGCTATTGAATGCGAATAGGGCTAGGGCAATGGCTACAGTGGTTTTTTTCATAATGTATCTCTTGATGTGTGTTTTGTTTTGATGTAGAAATTATATAGTCCTGTAAGTAAACTAACATTTATGCTTTGAAATGATATCGTAATAACATTCTTAATTCCGTTAAAATCTAATCTGTTGTTAACTAATAATATTTTTTGATGTACATCAAATTTTCGTATAAATGAAGAATGTATACACCATATTTAAAGGCGGAGAAAAAGTGCTCTTTTTGAGTATTAGGAAGAGAAGCACAATGGTTATTGTTAAGTTATTTGGATGATGAATGATTTGTTTAACACAAACTGGTTTGAAATGGTGTTTTGCCATAAGTAATGTTAGAAAATGTCATTGGTGTCATCAGGTATATTTGCCTAATCAATGAAATCCTATTGTGTTGTGCTAACTTTCTGTTGGATCGAATGAAATGAAAAAGAATGTTAGTATGGCAATAAAGATAAGCGTTTTGCTTTAAACTGTTTGTTTAGTAATCTATTTGAACATCAATCAAGGGTACAAAATGAAAAAATGGCTATTCGTGGTTCTGTTAAGTTTTGGTTTGGCAGCTTGTGGTAACACTGATAATAATGCACCTCATGCCGATGAAAGTGCATCTACATCGGATGCTAGCTGTATTGATAAGTCAGGTGCGTCAACAACGGATGCCAATTGTTTTAATGAATCCAGTGCTGTGATGGTGGAAGAAGGATCTGATGGACACAATGCTGAAAATAGCTTGGACACCGTTGGTGTGTACTTGATTCAAAGCTCTGGTTTAACTGCCAGCCTGAATTTACATGAAAAAAACCAGTATGAATTTGAAGGCAAACGCAATAAAGATGGGAAAGAAGAAAGCTTCAAATATGCAGGTGAATACAAATGGCTGCCTGATGGTACGCGTATTGCGTTGGGTTCCGAAGCTAAAAATGTACAATTTTTTGTGGGTGAAAATGTTGTGGTGTATCTGGGCGAGAATCCAGAAGGTAAAAATAAATACACACAAATTCAAGGCAATCCCGAATTGATTAAAGAGTTGGACTAGTTGTTCAAGACCATACTGAAGGCAGATTGAGAGGTCTGCTTTTTTTATGGGATTGATATGTCACTTGAAAAAGGAATGGGCCAGTATATTTATCTGAAAAAGTTCAATATATTAATAAGCATTAGCGATATTGACTTGTTATCATTAGGTTCATTGAAAATTTTCAATAATGTTTTGGCTTATATGGTGATTTTTGATTAAAAGGCATTGAGAAAAGACCCAATAAATCCACTAATTTATAAAAATTGAAAAAAGCCATGGTTAAAACCATGGCTTTTAAAATGGCTACTATTTATACTTGTGGTGCTAGTTTATCTAAACCACCCATTAATGGGCGCAACACTTCAGGTACAATAACACTGCCATCTGCTTGTTGATAATTTTCTAAAATTGCTACCAAAGTGCGGCCAACAGCCAAACCAGAACCATTTAATGTGTGCACTAATTGATTTTTGCCTTGTTCGTTTTTAAAGCGTGCTTTCATACGACGGGCTTGGAAATCCTCACAGTTAGAGCAGCTTGAAATCTCACGGTAAGTATTTTGTGCAGGCACCCACACTTCTAAGTCATAAGTTTTAGCAGCGCTAAAACCCATATCACCTGTGCATAATGTAATGACACGATAAGGCAAACCTAAGGCCTTTAAAATGTTTTCTGCATGAGAAACCATTTCTTCTAGTGCATCATAAGATTTTTCAGGTTGGACAATTTGAACCATTTCTACTTTGTCAAATTGGTGTTGGCGGATAAAGCCACGAGTATCTTTACCATATGAGCCAGCTTCAGAGCGGAAACAAGGTGAATGTGCCGTCATTTTGATTGGCAAATCACTTTCTTTTAAAATGCTATCACGTACAGTATTGGTGAGCGTAATTTCAGCTGTTGAAATTAAATATTGCTCTTTATCATTACCAGCTTCTTCTGGTGCACCAGAGGTCACTTTGTACATGTCTTCTGCAAATTTAGGCAATTGACCTGTGCCATACAAGATATTGGGATTAACGATATAAGGTGTGTAATGCTCAGTATAGCCATGTTGCACAGTATGGGTATTGAGCATAAATTGAGCGATTGCACGATGCAATAACGCCATTTGGCCACGTAAAACGGTAAAGCGTGAACCAGAAAGTGCTGCGCCCAATTCAAAATCCAAGCCCAAATTGGCACCTACATCAACATGATCTTTGACTTCAAAATCAAATAATCGAGGTGTACCAACTTTGCGAACCTCAACATTTTCACTTTCGTCTTTGCCTACTGGGACAGTGGCATTGGGTAAATTGGGTATTTCTAGAAGCCATTGATCAAGCTCAGCTTGGATGGTTTCAAATTGTGCTTCAACTTCTTTTAGTTTAGCGCCCAATTGACCAACTGATGCCATCACTTCGCTAGCGTCCTCACCTTTGCTTTTCAAAACGCCAATTTGTTTGGACACTTGATTGCGTTCTGCTTGCAACTCTTGTGTTTGGACTTGCAAAGATTTTCGGGCATTTTCTAAGTTTTCAAAGCGTTGGCTATCAAATGCATAGCCACGCGCTGCCAGTCGTGTTGCAACGGCATTGACATCGTTGCGAAGTAATTGAATGTCTAACATATCATATTTTTCTAAAAAAGTTTAATTTACTATTGTAATTAAGTGGTAATAATAAAATATAAAAACAATATTTCCGCAATTTACAAAGAATTTCCGCAATTCAATCCAATGGCGTTAAAACTTTGTCTTTACGAATGTACCGTTCCGTCATTTTTGATGAGGTGTGACCAAGCTGCCTTTGGGCAGCTTCAATGCAGTCCGCGTTCAAAAAAGCATCGGTACCAAACTTAGTATGCAGGTCTCTCAATTAACAAACTGCTAACTCATCTTTTAGGTCTGGATTATTGTTGATGGCTTTTTTCCTTATCTTTGCAAATTACTGGTTTAGCGCACCAGTCGTTAATGCTTCTCCAGTTGATTTGCAAAATAAATGCACATTGGTATTAGGTAGGACATTCTGCGGTTAATAATCTCTTCTAGTTTACCAGTTATTGTGCATCTTAGCTTTGCTTTTGTTTTATTTTGGGTAATTGATATACTCTGTCTTGGACATGGTTTACTTTAATTTTCAAGGTATCTGTTGGTCGTTGGCCAAGTCAATAAGCTGTTTATGGTAGGGGTGGGGTTATTGGCTATCTTGTTTGATAAATTGTTTTAAAACAAAATGTTGCTTTTTAAAGTGTGGCGCTTGTGATAAGATTTTGCTGTATTTGGCAGAGCTTGTAACTAAGCACTGCTTTTTTATTATATCTTTAATATACACAACGGCAAAAAGATTAAAATGAATCTCTTTACAATGGGCTTGCTAGCAATATATAAATGTGTTTTATACGGTTTTTATTTTTTTGTCGTTTTTTGGATGTTGGTTGCTGGTACATGTTGGTTTGAGGATTATTTCCTAAGTATCAATAGTAATAATGATATTGGCTCTATTCAAAGTATAAGTTGTCTTATTTTTGGGTTGTTTTGTATTCTATTTTTTTGGCAGTTTTATTGTAGTTCAAAGAGGTATTACTCAAGATATTTTGAATTAGTGATGAAAAATAGCAGATCCCTAAAAAGGTACATGGATATAATTAGAGATAGAAGTGATTTTATATATAGAAAATACGGTTATCTTTTAGGTATTCCTGCATTTTGTTTTTTCCCATGGTTGTCTTATTTTATTTATGTTGACAGTATTGATTACTCATTGCAAAAAAGTATAGGTTTGGATAAGCTATACAGTTTAAGTAGTGATGATTTAGTATCTTTATTTCTAGTAAATGTCTTAATTTTATTTATCTTTATATTTATACCAATAATCATTCGTTTACACGCATTATACAAAAGCAAATAATCTCTCTAAAAATATGCTTACCAAATAGGTGGGCTTTTTTATGGGTGATTGATATGGGTTGTTCAAAGTGTAATGAACAAAATAACCTAGCTTCAACAGAAAAGTAAATATGTCGCCCAAACCTTGATAAGAGGGCAAAGTAGATTAGCAAGGCAACTAGAAATAGTGGCCTTTATTGTTTTCAAGTCACCTGTTTGCTAAGCAGTATTTTTGTTATTCGTTTATGAAAAATAAGCACCATTAACGATATAACATCCTTAATTCGGTGTATGTGTCATGGGGAATAAATGCAATCATTAATCTATTTATCTCATTGATATATTGTTGTTTATGTTTGATAATTAAATAAATGCACAACGAACGGTATGAATATGAAGAAAACCATGATCAGCTTAGCAGTATTAACCACTACATTATTGGCCACCAATGCCATGACTCGTGATTACAGTTATGAGATTGAAAAGGCGCAACGATCATGTAGTAATCAGCAAGGCTCGTTATTGCGTGACCGAAATGGCACCCCAGCATGTGACCAAGTGCAGGACCTTATCCGCTTACAGCAATTAGAAACAGAAGCACAAGTGGCACGAGAAACCAAACAACCGATGCCATCACATACTGAGATTAATGTGAACTCAAACAACTATAATAATCGAGTATGGAGCAGTGTCTTGGGTAAGTATTGTTACAAGAACCGTTGGGGCCACTTAGATTGTAGTAGCAACTAATTTGCATTGAATACACAAAGACTGCTTAGGCAGTCTTTTATGATGGGTGAAGCATGATGGTGACCGCATTACCAATATTTATTAAAGCATTGGGTCTTAATTAAGATACAATTGGTTATGACATATTAATTATTGGTTTGTAATGAAAAAATATTTATCATTAAGTATTGTATTGCTATTACTTGGGTGTGATGTGGTTTCAGGTGGGATGGAAGATGCCGCTAAAAAAGAGGAATCAGGTGGATTGCAAAAAAATAACAGTATGACAAGTGGCAATCTTGAGTTTACAGCCAGAGACCAGCAGTTTTGTAAAGACTGGAGTGTGCTAGCAGGTGAAATTATGATGCAAAAACAAGCTGGCACACCAGAAAAAGAGGCAAGAGCCTCTTTAGATAAATATATTCAAGATATGAGCGTGCAGGCAATGGGCGATCATGATCAGCAAAGTATGCAATTGTATAATCAGCTTACTGATTTTAGTTTTGGAATGATTTATTCGGATGAGATGCCACTTGCTGATTCACCAGAGCAAAAAAGATTAGCCATAGAAGGTGCACAGAAAGTGTTTACAGAAATGTGCGATGATTTCAAGAAAAAATATCTACAGCAACGTTGAATGATCTACGTTAGTAATTGCCCATTGCAATTTGCAATGGGCTTTTTTATTGCCTGTTTGATAAGCATCCACTGTGTGGGCACATGGATATTCAAAAAACTGACTTAGGAACTAATTTCTGACTTTTTGATTCATTGGTTATTGTCTTAATGAAAATGCCACAATTTAATGGTTGTTTTTTTAAAGTTTTATTAAAAACGATTAATTAACAATGGCTAGCATTTATTTGAGATTAAAATAAATGAAAAATATAAATATAAATAAACATACGCATGAGAGGAATTCCATGAAAACCAAACAAAAAGGCTTTACTTTAATTGAATTAATGATTGTTATTGCAATAATCGGTGTACTTGCCGCAGTCGTTATTCCAGTTTATAACGACTATATTATTAAGGCGCAATATACAAGACTGTATGGTGAATTAAGTGCTGCATCTAGAATGTATGACGACTCTCTTTATCAAGGATTGGACCCAGTTTTATACACAGTTGATAATAATAAAAATCTGTACCCATTGGGGTTAACAACGGGCACACGAAAAACTGTTGAAGTAGATAGTAGTAAAATTAATTCAAATCTTATTTCACGCATTGTTTTATACAATGATGATCCAACTGTGACGATGCCAACTCAAGGATTTACAGCTTATTTGGGCAATAAAGCGCATAAATCCACCGATGGCACCTGGATGAATATTTGGAAAAAGAAGGGTGTATGGACTTGTAGAATAGTCAATAACTTGGATAAAAGTATTAAAACTAAACACTTACCCAGTAATTGTACATTTTAATCATGAATATCATGTAGGTGGTTAGGAAAGTTTTGCAGCCAGCCCCAAAGCTGGCTTTTGTCTGGCCTATTACTTGAGTAGTGGGCTTTTTTATTGGGGTCAGTGAGGATCAATTGGGAAATATACATTCATTTTCAAAATAAGGGTATTGTTGATGTATCAAGTGTAGCCGATGGCGTCAACAGTGTAGAAAGTAGCAAAGTGTGGGGTTTTATTAAACCAGAATAGGCTAGGGTGGTTGATTTTTGATGTGGTTTGGACAAAATAAAACCCCCAAATGGTTTTGGGGGCATAGATAGGCATGAGTGGATATACT
>JASLDB010000290.1 GCA_030151665.1 Neisseriaceae bacterium | reverse complement strand
ATATTGCCCTGAAGCGCACCTAGCATTAAGTTCACTGCCATATAGGCAGCTTAGAAAGTGATGATGTAAATGGGATTGAAATTATCAATGTTCACTGCCATAGAGGCAGCTTAGAAAACAATACCACTCAGTGTATTATCTGATTGTGAGTTCACTGCCATATAGGCAGCTTAGAAAAGGTGGAAAAGTAAGAATTAAGAGCTACAACTGTTCACTGCCATATAGGCAGCTTAGAAATTAATCAGTATGCCAAGCAGGGGTGGTTTGCTGATTGTATGATTTTAAATGATTTGCATTACATTGGCTTATTATTTGAATTTAACATATCATTGATTTATCATTGATTTTATTCAATTATTTAATTGATTTTTATCTGTTCGTTCGTGCGGTGTTTGTATTTCTGGCTTGATTTTATGAGTGAGAAGTAATATGCCACGTCTTGAACATTAATTATTGAGTCGCTTAATATTTGAGTTTTTTGTTTTAGGATGCGCTTTTTATCTTGCTTGTTTCTTTTTTTATAAATTTAGGCCATAAAAATTTTAAAGTGATGATGTAGCTCACCAAATAGGTGGGCTTTTTGATTTATGATAGAAAATAATAGAAACATGATACCCATTCATTATTTATAATGAAAATTCATTTAGGAGAGAAAAATGGGATTATCACCAGAGAATAAATTAATAATAGCCATGTTATGTGATATAGCTAAGGACAAGTCAGAACGTATTTTAAATTATCAACTAATTGAAGAAATGCTTAAGCATGAGGAAAAGTGGGGTATAGATTGGACTTATTTTATTAATCAGCTAGGTAAGTACGATTTTGAAAAAACACGACTGGTTGTCGATGTACTTGATATGTGTTTAATGATTAAAAAATCAATTGATTTGTTAGCAGAAGATGATAAGCAAGAAATCTATGCTTTTAATGATGGTTATTCATTTGTATTTTTTGGGTTTTGCAAGCAAAAAGAAACTGATTACCATGAGATTGAGAAAATATACATGTCCAATCTTGGTTATTATTCGTTACTTGCTTGTAGTGAATATGGGTCATTTCAAGTTGGTAAGCCGAGAATACCACGGTACCTTAGAATGATGAAAATGTACAAACAATGGATGAGTGAGTATCCAAATGCTAAAAGATTATCTAAGAGCGCATTAATAGAATTAATTTCAGTATAAAAATTGAGTATACATAGCCCACTTCCAAGTGGGCTTTTTGATGGGTGACTGATATGAAACCAAATATAGATTGGATTCGGGATTTTACATAATCAATTATATGAATCCAATATTGGCAAAGCAGCTTCGGTAATAAGTTGATTAAAAAGACGTTGCTTGACATTTTTCACCGATTTGGTATGATTTTTGTATAAACGGCAGAGCTTGTAACTAGGTACTGCCTTTTTTATTATATGGTCACTATATGCTGAATAAAAATATACTTTTCTTTGTTTTAGCTGCAATCTCATGTTTATCTCATGCCAATGATTTGAGTTATCTTGATGAACTGAAAAACAAGCATGATTTTAACAAGATAGCGAGTACCAATATTAAAACTAGCGATACTGATGAAAGGCTTGAAAATCATTATATTGCATTAAAAGATAATAAAAATGGTCTTGCAACAATGTTGCTTTATAACGAAATAACAGTGAAAACAAATGGTAAGCTGATAAATAATCAACCATATTTAATGTTATATGAGTTTGTATTTGATTGTAAGAATAATGCAGCCAAGGGAGTTGCTGAATATGATTTGGGCACAAATGGAAATATTGTAAATAGTATGATCCTTGATGAGAAATTCGTAACAGAAAATGATGAGATTAAGAAATCTGCATCCTACTCATACCATGCAGCTTATAACCCAAATTATAAGGTTGATAGCGTAAAATTTACCAAGACATTGTATTCTAGCCTCAGAAAATATGGCTGTTAAATTTTATTATTGAATGATGTAGCTCACCAAATAGGTGGGCTTTTTTTATGGGTGAATACATGAAGATGCCAAGAGATGTGCATTATGTACTTATTGATTCATTATTCGCTAGTATCCGTGAGTTGGATAAAATGGCAGGGTATTACCACGCATATGGTGGGAAATCATACTTGGAATTAGCAGAACGATAGAAAAAATAAAAAGTCCTTGAGTGGGTATCAGAGCAAGAACCTGATGAGAAAAAAATGGGAGCAATTGCTGATAAATAGCCAGATGACATTAAAGAACGGCATGGGTATGGGGGAGTGATTAAGCAAAACGCCAATTAATGGGTAAAAAAAATCCCGCTCAATTGAGTGGGAAATTTGCGCTATATTTGCAAAAATGTGCCAAATATGTACCATTTATTGATTATATATGTTGTTGATATGCATGAATATTTTTGGTGGAGGCGGGGGGAATTGAACCCCCGTCCGAAAGCCCTCTACAGGGAGTACTACATACTTAGTCGTCTCTATTGGAGTCTTATTTTGCAATTGCCGAGCGACAGGCCAGAGCAAAACCAGTTACCTTAAGTCTTATTTACTGCCAAGTAACCCGACAATAAACCAGTCAATGTAAATAACGTTGCTGTAGCTTGCGCTACGCGGCCCATTGACCTACCGCTGCAACGTCCAGCCTTAAGCGGCTAGAGCGTAGTTTTCGTCGTTTGCGACTATATGTATTCAGCGTTTTTACGGGCAACTGAACTCCCGGTATGCACTCTTCTGCTTTGCAACCCTCGTCGAAACCAAGATCGCCCCCAGATAAGATTGACCATTATAGCGAGTTTTTGGGTGGCTTGCTAGTCGTTTTGATGGGTTCGTGGGTATAATCTTGTTTTGCGATAAGATGTTTGGTGAGCTTAAGATGTTTGATGTAAATACCCAAGATGTGCGCCGTTTTTTTGCTTTGGTTTGGCAATTGCGTTTAGACCCTTTAAAACTGGATGCGTTGCAACAAAAAGCCTTGCGAATTATTGAGGCACATCCTGAATACCACCATTATTTAGACCACATTGAAAATTATTTAGACCGCAATTGGTCGCCTGAACAAGGGGAAACCAATCCGTTCTTGCACATGTCCTTGCATTTGTCGATTCAAGAGCAGGTGGCCATTGATCAGCCCTTTGGTATTGCAGCAATTCACCAAACCCTTTGTACCAAAAAAGGGCATTGGGCTGAGGCGGAACACGTGATGATGGATGCCTTGATTGAAACGATTTGGCAGGCACAGCGCCATGGTCGAGGGTTGGATGTTAATGCTTATGTGACCCAATTGCGCCAATTGGTGGATTTGGGGCAAGAAGACAGTGCGCGCATTAATCCACATGAAGTGCCCGATTTATAATTTGGCCAGAATCTTTTTGGCAGCGGCAATACCATGCCATGCTGCCTCTTCAAAAATAGAATAACCAGATAAATCACTGTGGGCAAACAATAGGCGTGAATGGTTATTTTGCAATGCTTTTAGACCTGTATTGCTTAAGTAGCCAATATTGGGGCTTGCCATGGCATGGCCACGAACACTCAATTGAATATGCTCTAGTCGCCACCAAAATTCTTTGCCATACACTTGGCTTAAATCTTCGCTTGCCAAGTCAATTAATTCTTTTTCACTGGCGGTTGTTAGCCATTTACGCATTTCGTTTGGCGCCATGTGGTCGAGTGCTCGGTAGCTTGTGAAAACGGTTTTTTCGGGTTTCGCCACGCGAATGGCTTGGTGGGTACTATTGACATAACCTAGGCCATGATTGGGGTAGACAACATTGTCCCAAGCCAATGTGCTGTTTCTTTCTTGGGGAAAGCTATTTAAAACGAAATTGCCAATTAACCAAGGGGCGTAAGTGGGTAAGTGCTGTTTGGCATTAAAGCCATATTGGCCAATATTGGACACCACTTTGCTTGCAATATACAAAGGCATGGCACAGATGGCTTGCTTGGCACGAATGATGTGTGCTTGCCCATGAATCAGGCAATGAATATCAACATGTTCTGGGTGTTCTTCAATTTGCATGGCACTGCTATTGAGTGCATAGCAATAATGTTCGGGTAATTTATCAAGCGTGTTAATTTCTTTTAAGCCAATGCGCTGGCGAATTTGGGTTGATAAGTGCCCCAAGCCATTGGGCCATGTTAATAGTTGGGTGCTCTCTGGGTGGTAATTGCGGGCAGCAAAATATTGCAGTCCTGCCCAAGCAGAAACGGCATCAATACCTTGTCCATAATCGTCTAAGCAACAATAGTTTAAATACCACAATAAACTACTTGAATGGTAGTTTTCTTGTTTTAGCCACGCAGCAAAAGGCATGTTGTCTAGTTTTAGCCAATGGGGGTCTTCTGATGCTTGGGCAATGGGAATGGTAAAAACAGGTTTTTGGTCATTGCCAATGGCTTTTTGTAGTGTTTCTATGGTTTGAAAAAAGCGTTGGCTATCGGTGTCTATGACTGGCAATAAGTCATTTTGCCAAGCACCATTGTGCCAAACACGTTCTGCGGGAGCATGAACCAAAGACATTTCATCAAACTGCTGATTTTGGTATAGACCCAAATCTTGTAATAAATCCAAAATATGGGTGGATTCATGGCTGGGCATCGCCAAATAATGGGCACCTGTGGGAAAACGATATTGCTCGTATTGACCAAAGGCATTGTTGCCATTTTTTTCAGGTCCTTCTAGGAGTAATAATTGGGTTTGCTGGTTTTTGTGCAGTTGCCACATGGCACAAAGTGCTGCTGCACCACTGCCAATCACCACAATATTTGCATGGGTAACGGGTGGTGTGTTGGCTTTGACTTGGCGATGAAAATCTCGAATTTGGTGACCCAGTGCCATGCCCGGAAATTGGATGTCAATGGTGGCTTTTTTGGGTTGGAAATATTGGTAGGTTTGCCAGCCAAGGGTGCTAACGGTTGCCAGTCCCATGCCATGTAAAATCAATTGTCGGCGGGTTATTTTCATTGTCTTAATGCCTTGCGCCAATCTTCTTCAAAATATTTAACCAAAATTTGGGTGTTCAAATGATTGGCTTCGACATTGTCTAAAACAGGCATGTCTTTGGGGAAGGTGAACATTTGCTTAGTGGTGGCTGCATCCAAAAATTGTGTTGTAACTTGGTAGCGTTCTGGAATGGTGAACTCACTGTTTTTGTTGGCCAAGACATAACCCCATTCACCAAAGGATGGAACATAAGCATGGTATGGTAGGGTCGATAAACCAGCTGTTTGTAAGGTTTTGACAATGCTACCGAAGGCCTTTGGGGCAAAATAGGGCGAGGTGGATTGCACGACCATCATGCCTTTGGGCGTTAGGTGCTTTGCCACCAAATGGTACATGGGAACAGAGTACAATTTACCTAGGGAGAAATTGGAAGGATCGGGTAAATCAATCACAATAACATCAAATAATTGTTGGTTTTTTTCTAGCCATTGGGCAGCATCTTGATTGATGATGGCAACTTTGGGGTTGTTCAGTGAGTGATGGTTTAATTTGGTTAAGTCGCCTGATGTGCGAAAAATTTCGGTCATTTTGGGGTCTAAATCCACCAAGGTAATGTGTTCAACTTTGGGGTATTTGAGAATTTCCCGAACCGCTAAACCATCACCACCGCCTAAAACCAAGATGTTCTTGGCATTGGGCACATTTTCCATGGCAGGTAAAACCAAAGCCTCATGGTAACGTGCTTCATCTGCGGAAGAAAATTGCAAATTGCCATTGATAAACAAACGCACATCATTGTGGTATTTGGTCACGACCAAGCGTTGATAAGGGGAGTTGCTTTGAAAAACGACAGGATCACCAAAATAACTTTGCTCTGCTTTTTCGGTTAAAGTATTGGCAAAGAAAAAAGCAGTGAATAAAGCCAGTAAAACCAACTGTCCTTTTAAGCGTAGGCTTTTGTAACTGGGTAATTGTGCTTTGAATACTTGGATGGTCATGATGGCCACCAAGGTATTCAAAATACCAAAAAACAATGCGCTTCTGGCCATGCCCAAATAAGGTGCCAACACCAAAGGGAAAAGCAGCGATACTGCTAATGCACCCATGTAGTCAAAAGTTAACACTTTACTGACCAATTCTTTAAAGTCTGTTTGGTATTGATTCAATACCCGCATGACCAAGGGAATTTCCATGCCGACAATGGTACCAATAATCAAAACCAAAGCATACAAGATGGTGCGAAATGAGGCACTGGTTAAGCCAAATAACACAAATAAAATTAAGGCACAAATACCACCAATTAAACCGACCAAAAGTTCAATATCAATAAATCGAGTCAGGGCATCTTCGTCTTTGATATAGCGGGTTAAGTGGGCGCCAATACCCATGGCAAATAGATAACCACCAATCACAGTGGAAAATTGTAAAATAGAGTCGCCCAATAAGTAACTGGCTAAGGCCGCAATGATTAATTCATAGGCCAAGCCACAACTGGCCACAATAAAGACGGAGATAATAAGGGTGCGACTGAGTTTCATGGCAGCTGGCTTGTGGTGAAAAAGTAGGTAAATTCTACCACAAGAATTTAAAATATACGCATAGCATGAAAATATCGTATAATTCAAAAAGTTACTATAAAATTATAGATTATTAGAATATTGAATGGATAATGCATGATTGACGCAATTATTGGGCAGTATTTTTTGTACTTCAAATATCTGGGTTTAGCAATTTCGATGGTGATGGCGTTTGCCTTTATCTATCTTAAAATCACCCCAGTAGATGAATTGGCTTTGATTAAACAAGGCAATGTGGCTTGTGCCATTTCATTTGGCGGCGCATTAATCGGTTTTTGTTTGCCCATGGCCTCTAGCATTACCCAAACTTTTACGTATGTGGGATTTGTATTGTGGGCTTTATTGGCAACGGTGGTGCAATTGTTGGTGTATTTTATTGCAACACGTTTGATTCACCATGCCAGTCATGAATTAGGAAGTAATAATATTGCAGTGGGTTGCTTATTTGCTGCATTTTCGATTGCCATTGGTCTGATTAATGCTGCGGCATTGTCATAATAAATTAAAGGAGACACAAGATGGGTTTTGGTCGTTTTATTAAGAAACAATTTATTGATGTTATTCAGTGGCATGATCCTGATCCTGAAGTATTGATGTGGCGTTTTCCGATTGCGGATCAAGAGATTCAAAATGGAGCAAGTTTAACAGTTCGTGAAGCACAAAAAGCATTGTTTGTAGACGAAGGTGTGGTGGCAGACAGTTTTGAGCCGGGCCGCTATCGTTTGACTACACAAACTTTGCCACTTTTGACCAACTTGAAAAACTGGACCAAATTATTTCAATCGCCATTCAAATCTGATGTGTATTTCTTCAATACTCGTCAACAAATTGGTCGTGGTTGGGGAACTTCGCAGCCGATTACGGTTCGTGATAGCGAATTTGGCATGATTATGGTTCGTGCTTTTGGTATGTATTCTTATCGCATTGCTGATCCTGCTTTATTCTTTAAAGAAGTCAGTGGTGTGGGCGATGAATTCATGGCCAGTGATTTAGAGAACCAATTGCGCAATATTTGTGTTACCGAAATGGCGACTATTTTTGGTAGTCAAAATATTCCTTTTGTGGACATGGCAGCCAATCAAGTGGCGATGTCTGAATTGATGCAAAAAACAGTAGACAGTCAATTTGCCGCCTTGGGCTTGCAATTGGACTCATTCCGTGTTGAAAGCGTGACGTTGCCAGAAGAATTGCAAGGCAAATTAAACGAGCGCATTTCGATGGGCATTGTGGGCGACTTGGGTCGTTATACGCAATACCAAACAGCAACGAGTATTCCTATTGCAGCAGCCAATGAAGGTGGCTTGGCTGGTGTTGGGGCTGGTTTGGGTGCTGGCATGAGTGTTGGTCAAGTGATGGGCAGTGCGATGCAGCAAGGTTTGGCAACTGCACCTGTGGCTGGTGTGGCTGCAGCAGCTACCATGGCACCAACTGATAAATTAGCACAATTAAAAGCCTTATTGGATCAAGGTTTGATTACTGATGCTGATTATGAACAGACCAAAGCTGAAGTGTTAAAACAATTGATAGGGTAGACCTTTGCTAGCCTCTTTTTTTTCGACAAGTTGCCCAAGCTGTGGCGCTAAAGTAGATGTGCAATCACCAACATCGGTTACCGTTGTTTGTAAGCATTGTTATTCGACTTTAATCTTAAAAGACCAAGGCTTGGCCATATCTGGCCGCCATTCTGCTGTGCTAGAGGATTACAGTGCTTTGCAGATTGGCAGTACAGGGATTATTCGCAAGAATTTTTTCCAAGTGATTGGTCGTTTGCAAGTGCAGTATGAATCGATACAAGCCTATGATTTGCACGCCTTGCCTGCCAAAGGCTCTTGGAATGAGTGGTATATTCAATTTTTTGATGGCAAACACGCTTGGTTATCAGAGAGCAATGGTCATTTTGTCTTTACGGAAGAAAAAGGCGAGTGGCAAAATAGTGAATTGCCCAGTTTTTCAGGCGCAAAGGCTGGTGTCTCATTAATCAAATATTCCAAACGGGATTTTTTGGTTTCAGATGTGCGAGAAGCTCAGCGTGTGAAAAATGCTGCTGAGGGTGAGTTGCCCTTTTTGTTAAAAGACGATCAGAACATCAAAGTGGTCGATGCTCGCCATGGCAATGCTTTCATGACCTTGGATTACACGGATAATGAAGATGTGCCCGTGTTGTTTGCAGGTTTTGGTGTGTCTTTGGATAATTTAAACATGGCCAATTTGCGCAGTTTAAATGAAGTCAAAGACAAGGCTGGTCATATTCGTGGTGAAATTAGCAAGAGTGATTGTCCTCACTGTGGTGCAACAGTCAGTTGGTTGCCAGGTAGAGCGACTCATGTCAATTGTGAGTACTGTGGTTCACAAATTGAATTTCAGGATGAAAAAGTTCAATTGGTGGTGGCAAATGATATGCGCTCTGCCCAAGACCGCAATATGGCCATTAAAATTGGCCAAACCGCTCGCATTGATAAACGTCGATGGGTGGTTATGGGGATGATTTGTCAATCAGAAATTCGTGCGGGTGATGCGTACTCAGCTGTGATGCATGGTCGTAAACGCCAAGGTATGCATGCTGTTGGTGATATGTGGTATGAATATTTACTTTTTTCTTATCCTGATACTTTCCGTTGGTTGGTGCAAACATCGAATAATGAATGGTACAGTTCACATACTTTAAACCAATGGCCCAAATTGAATTATGCCTTGGAGCCTTTAAATAGCCATGATAAGCCATTGCCCAAGTTATACCAGTATGGTGGACGTGTTGAATTTGCGGCAGGGGCATTTTATTGGCAGGTGTGTCCCAATGACATTACCTTGTATACCGATTATGGCAATGCAAACAATAAAATTGGTTCTGAAGTGACTGGTCATGACATGAACTGGAGTCGAGTGGTTAAGGTTGATAACAGTAAGGTGCTGGAGTGGTTTAATCTCAAAGAGTTGGGTGGGCAGTGGGGAAAATTTAAGTCTTATTCTGCTGATGCATTTCCCAAACACAGCAAACCCATTGCCATTGGTTTGATTGTATTGTATTGCTTACTCAATCTGCCCGTTTTAGTGGGCATGGAAGAAATCGATAGCTTTTTGATTATCAGTGCCATTGTCATCGCCATTTTGTGGTTACCGCTGTACTCTGGGGGAGAAGATGATTAGATGAAAGCATTTTATCTGTGGTATGCAGTGGGTTTGGTGGTTTGTTCAACCATGTTGAATTATTCCATGTTAAAAGATGAGCGCCAGTACAATAATAGTGGTGGTGGCGTTGGTGTTTATCGTGGTGCTTCTGGGTGGCATAAATGACATCATTGCATTTGCCATGTGGTCAACATGGTATTTGGGATATTTATGGTGTGGCAGCACAACAATTGACCGATGTTGATGCGATTTTGGTTGTGATGCAAGATGCTGCCAAGGCGGTGGGTGCCAAAATACTGCATGCCAATACCCATCATTTTGGCGAGGGTATGGGGGTAACTGGTGTCTTGTTGTTGGCAGAGTCTCATCTAAGCATCCACACTTGGCCTGAGCATGGTTATGCTGCTGTGGATATTTTCATGTGTGGGCAAGTGGATTTGAGTGCTGCTTTACAACCCATGCAAGCGTATTTTCAGCCAGCAAAAGCAACATGGACAATTTTGGCAAGAGGGCAGTCGATTCACCCATAAAAAAGGCGCTAAAAGCGCCTTTTTTATTTACCATGGTGAAAGATAAATGTTATAAGCCTAAATCTTGCCACATGGCATCAATTTTGGCGCTGACTTGGGGGTCTTTTTTAATGACTCTACCCCATTCTCTATCGGTTTCACCCGGCCATTTATTGGTTGCATCCAAACCCATCTTCCCACCCAAACCACTGACGGGACTGGCAAAGTCCAAATAATCAATTGGTGTGTGATCAATCAAGGTGGTGTCTCTGACAGGATCCATTCGAGTGGTAATTGCCCAAATAACCTCTTTCCAATCTCGAATGTTAATGTCTTCATCTACTACCACAATAAACTTGGTGTACATAAATTGGCGCAAAAAGCTCCAGCAACCCATCATCACTCGTTTGGCGTGACCAGCATATTGCTTTTTGATGCTAACAATGGCCATGCGATAAGAACAGCCTTCTGGTGGTAAGTAAAAATCAACAATCTCACTGAATTGTTTTTGCAATAATGGCACAAATACTTCATTTAAAGCTTCGCCTAAAATGGCGGGCTCATCAATGGGTTTACCTGTGTAAGTGCTGTGGTAGATGGGGTCTTTGCGCATGGTGATGCGTTCAACAGTGAATACGGGGAAATGATCTTGTTCATTATAATAACCAGTGTGATCACCATATGGGCCTTCAAGAGCCATTTCGCCAGGGTGAATTACCCCTTCTAATACCATTTCAGCACGAGCAGGTACTTGTAAGTCATTGCCAATGCATTGGGTTAACTCGGTGCGTGAACCGCGCAATAGCCCAGCAAATTGGTATTCACTTAAGCTATCAGGCACTGGCGTGACTGCCCCCAAAATGGTCGCTGGGTCACAACCCAAAACAACGGCAACAGGGTATGGGGTATTGGGATTGGCTTTTTGGTGTGCCTGAAAATCCAAAGCACCACCACGGTGTGCCAACCAACGCATAATCACTTTGTTTTTGCCGATAACTTGTTGGCGATAAATGCCCAAGTTTTGGCGTTTTTTGTGTGGGCCTCTTGTAACGGTTAAACCCCATGTAATCAATGGTGCCGCATCTTCAGGCCAGCAGTGTTGAATGGGCAATTGGGATAAATCCACTGCATCGCCTTCAATAATAATGTCTTGGCAAGGGGCTTTTTTCACCACTTTGGGTGCCATGTCCCACAAGGCTTTTAAGAGTGGAAATTTACCAAAAGCATCTTTTAATCCTTTTGGTGGTTCGGGTTCTTTTAAATGGGCCAAGGTTTGACCTATGCCACGTAATTGGCTGATGTCTTGGGCGCCCATGCCCATGGCAACCCGTTCTGTTGTGCCAAATAAATTAGCCAGTACGGGGTAATGATAGGGTTTGCCATTTTGGTCAACAGCATTTTCAAACAACAAAGCAGGACCACCTGCGCGCAAAACTCTGTCAGCGATTTCAGTCATCTCTAAATGAGTCGAAATGGCTTGAGGGATTCTTTTTAACTTGCCCAAGCTTTCTAGTTGGGCAATAAATTCTCGTAAGTCGGCGTATTTCATACAGGCAGTTTCCCTGGCTATTTCAAGCCACCAGTTAATTGAAAGTCATCATTATATCGGGAATTAACCAGTAAGGTGAATGGTTGATGATTCTTGATATTTAAATATCATTTTAAATGATGTAATAAATGATATTGGTATTGACTAAAAATAATATGAAAAATACATAGACATATTGTAAATTAGCCATTATTATGATTTTGGCATCAAAAATATCAATAATAATGATATGGAATGTCTATTTATAATAAAAATATTCACATTAAGAAAAAAACATTAATTATCACATTTAAATATATGACATTGTTTTAAATTATTATGAAAATAATGACATACCACATAGGGGTGAACCATGAAGAAAGAACAAGGCGCTCAAATATTTGAGTGCAAAGTGAAGCAATTGGCCGTGGCTGTCTTGGTTGCATGTAGCTTAATGGCATGTGCCAGTGGAGGAGGCGGTGGCGGTGGAAATGGTTCAGCACCCAATCCAGGAACTGGGACAGAAACGCCTGGTGGCGACAATGGTGGCAATACGGGCGGGGAGAACCCGGGTAACGGAAATGGCAACGGCAACGGCAACGGCAATGAGGAGCCAACACCTACTGATGATGGTCAATTGAAATCCATTTGGGAAAATGCCATTCATAGCAATAATCAAAACGGCAAAAATACCGCTTGGCCCAAACCGAATCAAAATCCTGTTGAATCGCAAGGGCAAATGAAAACACAGGGTCTAACCGAAAATGCTGGTGATAATAGCTATCGACAAAATGCAGCCAATAAAAAGAATGCTTTAAGCGGTAATGTGGCATTGGGCATTATTGATGGTGGCATAAATGTGGATAAAGTGGACGGCATTATCGACTATGTTGAGTGGAAAGATCTGAAAACAGGTGGTAAACAAAAAGACAATGGCAGCACCACGCATGGCAATGAAATAGCGAAATTAATACGGGCACAAAGTCAAAACAGTCATTTGTATGTGAGTAATGCGACTGTTAATCGTGAAAAAGACATTTTTGCCTCCACTTTTGAAGCAGCAGTATTGCTACATCAATATGCTAAAAGCAAAGGTAGCCATGTCAAAATATTCAATAACTCATGGGGAGAATCTTTTTTGGTTCAGCCCCCACAAGGGGTGGAATATTTGGATAGCACCCAAATGGCAAGTGTTATGCGACTCATTGACCAGAACGATTTATTAATGGTGATGTCAACTGGCAATAATGGTAAAAAGGAAGCTAATCGCACAGCGCAAATACCGTTGCTTTACCAAGAAAAAGTCCTTAAAAATGGTCAGTATGTTTACCAAAGCAAGGCGAAATACCAAGATAATCCCATCAATGTTGCGGATAATTTTTTAGCGGTGACCAGCGCCAAATATGATCAAAAAAGCAAAAGCTATTTGCTGGAGCGTGCGAGCAATACCAATGCTTGTGGTTCAGCAATGGATTGGTGTGTTATGGCGCCTGGCTCTTGGAGTGAATATTCACAAGCTCAAACATCGTATTCAGCAGCTTATGTAACAGGTGTTTTGGGCAATATTCAGCAGCGCTATCCTTGGATGAGCGCCAGTAATTTGCAACAGACCATTTTGGGAACAGCCGACTTAATTGGTGGTAAGGTTAACGAAGACACGGGGTGGGGCATGGTTAATCCTCATCATGCGGCAAATGGCTATGGTCAATTTGCTTGGGATAACATTCAGTTCAATCTTCCAGATTATTGGCAAAGTGAATTTGATAATGATATCAGGGGACAATATGGCTTTAGCAAATTGGGTAAAGGCTCATTGGTACTCAATGGTGATAATACATTCACAGGTGATGGTATTGTAAATGAAGGTGAATTGGTGCTTAACGGCAGCAATAAAGCTAGTTTTGTGGTCAATCAACAAGGGGTATTAAGCACAGGAGATCGTCAGTTACGAGAAAAAAATAGCCAAAATTATACTGCCATGAATATAGACAATAATGGTCAAGTGAATGTGGTGGAATCAGACCTGTATCTTAAAGGAGATTATCGACAATCAAAAGGGGGTACATTGTGGCAAGATTTATCCCATATTATGGTGGTTGATGGGGTTGCAAGATTAGCTGGTACATACCAAGTTAGTGATCAACTGTATGTAACCAAGCAGCAAAAAACATTTGATACCATTGTGGCGGGTAAAATTGAAGGGCAATTTGATTATTTTACTGGTGGTAATTTATTAACAGGCAATATACGTTATGGCCAAAAAGATACAAACCATCAAGACATTGTTCAAGTGGATGTGAAGCGTAGATCTGTTCGAGATGCCGTTCAAAAAAAACAAGGTATTGTTTTTAATGGGCAAACACAAACAGTGAATCAGCTTGATACCGTGTTTGATCAGATGGATGCTGATTATTTAAAACAGGGTGAAATCACTGCCAATGCCCAATCATTGTTCAATATGGTGTCGGGTGCACAATCCATGAATCATGCTTTGTTTGGCATGGGTGATAGTTTATACAAAAATACCAGTGATAACTTGAATATTGAACGAGATGTGATATTACAAAGCCTATTGAATGATGTGCATAGCGATCAAGACTTTTGGGTGACAGGGCAATATGGCAAGGCACATACTCACTTTTCGGGTATTTCCGGTAAGAAAGAAAACTACACATATGGTGTCGGTGGTAAGTTGGCCATGGGCAAAGGTTTTTTATTTGGGCAGTTAGAATATTTGGATTTTTCTTGGCTAGATCAATTAAGTGCATTGGTGAGTAATAAAACCACCAGTCAAGGCTTTGGTGCGAGTGTTGGCTATACTGTTGCATTGCCACAGGATTACCATGTAACAGGTATTTTGGGCATGGCACAGTTGCGCAATAAAGCCCAAACCGCACTTTATACCCAAGTCGATTACGATGCCAAACAATACTATGGTTTACTGGGTGTCAATCGAATGATGGCTTGGAATAAATGGTTGTTTAGACCTGAATTGAATATTGCCTATAGCCAAGTGAGAAATGATGATGCTATGCACCATGACATCATCACGGTTAAAAACAGCAAGGCAACACAATGGACAGGTCACGTTGGGCTAACTGGTGTTTACCAAGCCACCTCACAATTGGCATTAAATGGACAATTGGGTTTTAGCCATGATATTCATCGCAGCAATCGCTTAAATATGCATTATGCTGATTATCAAGTGGCCAGTCGTGACAGTTATTTACCTCGTTCTCGTTATAGTGCATCGGTGGGATTGGCTTATCAACCGACCAAAGCATGGGATATTTATGCCAATTACCGTTACACGGGTAGCAATAATTGGCGAGAAAATGCTGCCAAAGTGGGTTTGCGCTATCGTTTTAAATAAGTTTGATGTCACAAAAACCGCTTGTTCATCACAAGCGGTTTTTGTTATTCCCCCATTTTAAACCGGGGATTTTAAGGTGGCGGTGATTTCAGGTGCTTGGAAGCGGCTAGCTTGTCCTGTATAGCCTGTTACTTGACCGAAACGAGGGTGATGATTCTGCCAATCAGCACGGGCTTGTGCAATGTCTTCGTGTGACCAACCGACAAAATTCCACCATACAATGGGTTTTTCGGTTAAAGGTGTGCCACCAATGAGCAACAAGCGGCTACCGGCTTGTAAATGTAAATCCAATGTTTCTTGGCCTGTGGGCAAATAAGCCCAATTTTCAGTGGATAAAGCTTGGTCATTGACACTGGCATGGCCTTCTAATAACAAAACACCATGCTCAAAATCTCGGTCTAAAGCAATGCTAACCTGAGTGTTCTCACGGCCTTGGATATCCAGTGCCATTAAAGGGCTTTGCACCGCAACAGCAGATTGATGTTCTTGGTATTGTCCCACCAAGACATGAATATCATATTGGCCATGGCTCACATGGGGAATAAGTGGATAATGCACAAAATCTGGTGCTTGTTGATGCTTTTCTTTGGGTAAGGCTATCCACAATTGTGCCGCATGCAAAGCCGTACTTGTTGCCGTGCTTAATTCAGTATGGCTAATGCCATTGCCTGCGGTCATCAAATTGATTTGATACGGTCGAATGATTTGCTCATTGCCTAGGCTATCATGGTGCATGACTTCACCATCCAGTAACCAAGTGAAAGTTTGTAAGCCAATGTGAGGGTGGGGACCAACATCCATGCCATCACCTGCTGCAAAATGGCTCGGCCCTGCATGGTCTAAAAATACCCATGCACCTATATTGCGTAAAGCCTTGGTTGGCATGGCACGTTTAATCGGGAAGCCTTTGCCCAAAATGGCTTCACGAACAGGCAATAGTTGAGTTGTCATGGTTTATCCTTGTTGGTTTTTACAATACTGTACAAGGACTTATCTGGAAAAACAAACAGAAATAATCGAATAAATAAATTAAAAAAATTCATGTATTCTAAATTTATTATCTAAATAATGATTTCTTTACGCCATTGTGTTGTTGATGGTTGTTGAGTGCGTTATGGCATCTATCAGTTAAGTGGTTAGTGTATTTTGTGGGTTTTATCCCAACGATTGCTGTTTATTGGTCCGCTTTTGAGATTGATTGCTCATTTTATGGTATTGATAAATCCTGCCCATGGCGATCTAAAAGGTTAATTAAATGGTGTTAATATGAATAATGTGTCAAAGCAATATCAAAAAGAATGCTATATCAGCTTGATTGATACGCATGGTGAGGTGGGGCAAAAGACGATTTTGGCATTGATTGATGCCTTGATTAAAAAATCCAAATCATCAGCCATGGCTATTCAAGAAAATCAACAATACCCTCATCAATATCCTGTCATTGAAGTAGCACCATTATTAATACCGCTTGAAAAAGCCGAGCAAATTGTACAAATTGAAAAAAACAGCAGTTGGCCCAATTGGCATTCAAAAACTTGCCTTATTGTGGGCAGTTTGAAAAAAACAGTGGGTCAGGTTGATTTGTGTTTTTTGGATGATATTCAAACCAAGCACGGTGTTGAGCAATATGATGTCTTTTGCCAGCAAATATTATCCCATTATGATTGGGCATTTTTTTCCAATTTCACGACTTATAGTGCCAATCGTTTAAGCTTTATTACCCAAATAGCGTATTTGCATGATTTTATCAATCAATTTCCCAATATTGATATTGCTGAGCGCTATGATTCGCCTTCTATGGGTGTTTCTCAATTTCGCCATGCGATATTTTCAGATTACTGTGGTGAGTGGTTATTGCCTGTTTGGTTGGCAAAAGAGCAAGGTGAAGCATTGCCATTATTGCTTTGCATGGTGAATTCTGACAAAACTTTGTATGAAATCTATTCTCATCAAAAAGAAGACTACATTGAAGACAGCAGTCGTTTTGCGAAGTACACGGATAAATTGGTGTTGATTGATCAATGGCAGGCTTGTCCTTATGAGGGGTATGAGCAACCTTTGTGTGAATTTCAATTGTATGCCATTACCGATTTAGATGCTTACAATGCCCTTTGGTCGCACGTGAGTCATGACGGTTGTATCGCACAATGTGTTCTTGCCGCGGATTGTAATATTGCCTTATTAAAAAAATATACCGAAGATATGTATGAGCACGGTTATTTATGTGAATTGATAAAACACCAACAATTGGCATCTTGGGCTTATCATAATTTTTATGGTGGTGGTGCTGATGAACATTGTGGTTGGTTTTATGCGGCTGATGGACGGGTTACTAACAGATTTTGGCAAGCACTTGGTCACCATCAACAAGCGGCATTACAAGCCCAATTGCACATGGCTATTTTTTACAATGAAAACAAGCATTGGCAACTGCCTTTATTGCTGCACGATAGTTACAAGCCACCCATTTTATTGACGCAGATTTATCAAGAATATGACTATCATAGATGGTGTATATCGTATGGTGAGTACATAGACAATACCGTTTGGTATGAGGATGCGCTTTCACGTTTGGCTTTATTAGAGCGGTTTGAACTGGGGAATCGAATTTATCAATTGCATGCCATGACCGATGAGGCAGCTTATCATGAGCTGTGTCATTCTGACCAAGTGGGTCACTCTATTGTGTTTGCTGTATTGGATAGTGATTGCGATATAGCAGCCTTAAAGCAGATTTTAGATGAGGAGCAATGCCACAATCTTGAGCGCATGAATCAAGTAGCCAGTTGGATATTTTCACACTATATCGATAGGTCATCTGTCTATTTTTATTCCAAAGATAGACGGTATTGTCAGCAGTTGTACGAATTACTTAATGAGTCGGACTTTAATCCACAAATCAGTCGATTTTAAGTATTTTACGAATTGTATGCGATGAATATTGTTGCCATATTGAATTGTTAATTGCCAATTATTGACATGGTACTTTAAAAGCCCAAGCTAATTTAGTTTGGGCTTTTTGTTTAATGAATCAGCATGATGGGCGTTTTAGCTTTTGGCGATAAAGCCTGCAGCCAATAATAATAGGCTACCGGAAAAGCCTTCAACCAAGCGGCGACGTTTTTCACTGGGTTGTTTGTTTTTTTGCAGTGATGCCAGACCCAAGCCAATGATGGTGTACACAATGGCACAGCTAACAATAAAAATCCCTGCCAATAGCAATGATTGCATGGCATAGCTTTCTGACTTATTAATAAAATTGGGCAAAATAGCCAAATAAATCAGTAATCCCTTGGGGTTGAGGAAACTGGTTAAAAACCCTTTGCGAAAGAGATTTTTTTGACTGACGGTGTTTTGACTAACTTCTAAAATGCCTTTTTTGCACGCAGACTTAATCATCATGAATGCCAGATACAATAAATAGGCAACACCCACCCACCGAATAACATGAAACAATGTAGGGGAAGCGGCAATCAATGCTGCGATGCCCAATGCACTTAAAATTGCATGGACACAATAGCCCGTTAAAATGCCAGCATTGGCCCTCATGACAGCTTGTTTTCCAGATGTTAATCCTTGTGAAGCGATAAACAATACATCAGGTCCTGGTGTGCACACCAATGGGAAAACCGTGATGCCAAATAGCAAAATATTGTGATAAGTCATGGCAGAAATCTCATTAAAATATGCTTGCTATTGTAAGCTTTTATTGTTGAAATTTTTGATTGTAGTTATCATATATAAACAAAAAATTAGCATCCAAAATTAATAAAACTGAAAAGATTGAAATCCAATGTCAATAAAATTAGATAATATTGATCGTCGCATTTTGCGCGCATTACAAAAAGACGCCAGTTTACAAAACACAGAACTTGCTCAATTGGTGGGTTTGTCGCCATCACCTTGTTTGCGTCGGGTGAAGTTATTGCAAGAGGCTGGTGTGATTAAACGATATATCGCCATTGTTGATGGTGCCAAAGTGGATGCTGGGTTGACGCTTTTTTCTCGGGTGTGGTTTAAGGCACAAGATGCGACGACCATTCAAAGTTTCATTGATGCCATTCAGGATATGCCAGAAATCATTGAATGCCATTTGATGGCAGGGGAATGCGATGCATGGCTACGGATTGTGACCAAAGACTTGGATGCCTATCGGGTTTTTCATGCCCATAAATTGACAACGATTAAAGCCATACAAAGTGTTAAAACGGATGTACCCATGGATACGGTCAAACTAACGTACAGTTTGCCGATTTAAAAATAAACACATGAAATAAATTCAACAAATTTTGGCAAAATGCGAAATATTATTGCTTAAAAAAGGCATTTGATTTGTTTGGTTATTTTGAATGCGCTTAAATGAAAAGACACATTACTTTATTTGTTTATTGGAATTTGCTTAAAATTTAAGCATGTTATTAGAGCAATATATTTGAAAAATAAGTAAAAATTTGTAATTTATGCCTTGATTTTAGGGCTTGGCTAATCGTATGATTCATTCAATCTTGTTGAAACAGGATTGTTCTGAATATAAAAAATCAAATTAGCTTAACTTAGTATTATTATCGTTTATTTCGATTGACATTTTAACGAATCACTGGCTTTTGTCAGTGGTTTGTTAAATGACCATGACTGTTTTATGGCAAGTCATGGGAAATGTATCATTTTGTGATGTATTTTCTTGTTTGAAATTTCAACTAAATAATCAATTGGTGAGAAAAATATTTTCAAATGAATATTTGATTTTATTCAGTTTGTTATATTCTGCATGCAATAAAAATCAAAATAATAGGTTGATAATTGTCAAAAAATTGTAACAAATTATAAATAATTACAATAAAGTGTTAAAAAAAACTTGATTGCATAAGTGCATGGTTTTATTATCGCCTATCTTTTTAAATCTTCTTTTAAGAAAATAAGACTATTCGTTTTGGCGAATAACCTATACAAAAACAATAATATTAAACCCTAGACAATTGTTTTCTAAATTATTCCAATGCGATATGTTAACTTTTGGCAGGCATGCGTATTGGTCTAGCGTTGGATAACAGAGGATAACCAATATGAATCATAACACCCCTATTCATGTGCATCCTGCACAAGCCAAAAAACAACCGTTCTACAAAATTTTGTATGTACAGGTGATTTTTGCCATTGTGCTGGGTGTGTTATTAGGCCATTTTTACCCAGAAACGGGTACGGCATTAAAACCATTGGGCGATGCTTTTATTAAAATCGTGAAAATGATTATTGCCCCTGTGATTTTCTTAACCGTGGTAACGGGTATTGCGGGCATGAACGACATGAAGTCGGTTGGTCGCGTGGCTGGTAAATCATTTGCATACTTTTTGACTTTTTCAACATTGGCTTTGGTGATTGGCATGATTGTGGCCAATGTGATTCAACCAGGGCACGGTTTAAATATTGATCCTGCAACATTGGACAGTAGCAAAGTAGAAGGCTATGTAGCGAAAGCCCATGAGAGTAGTTTGGTTGGCTTTTTCATGAACATTATTCCTGAAACTGTACTCAGTCCATTGGTTAATGGCAATATTTTACAAGTGTTGTTTGTTGCTGTTATTTTTGGTATTTCATTGTCGGCAGTGGGCAGTGCAGGTAAGCCAATTGTGGATTTTTTGCACAGTTTGACTAGCCCAGTATTTAAAATGGTGGCCATGCTAATGAAGTTGGCACCCATTGGTGCATTCGGTGCCATGTCATTTACCATTGGTAAATACGGTATTGGTTCAATCGGCAACTTATTGATGTTGATTGCTACTTTCTACATTACATCTGTGTTGTTTGTGGTATTGGTATTGGGTGCAGTGGCCAGATACAATGGCTTTTCTATTATTAAATTGGTGAAGTATATTAAAGACGAATTATGGTTGGTATTGGGTACGTCTTCTTCTGAAGCTGCTTTGCCAAATCTAATGCGTAAAATGGAACAAGCTGGTTGTGAAAAATCAGTCGTGGGTTTGGTGATTCCAACAGGTTATTCATTTAACCTAGATGGTACCAATATCTACATGACGATGGCAGCTTTGTTTATTGCTCAAGCCACCAATATTGATTTGAGCTTGTGGGAACAAATTACATTATTATTGGTAGCCATGATTAGTTCCAAAGGTGCTGCTGGTGTCACGGGTGCTGGTTTCATTACCTTAGCAGCAACTTTGTCTGTGGTGCCTAGTGTTCCTGTTGCAGGCATGGCTTTGATTTTGGGTATTGATCGCTTTATGTCAGAGTGCCGTGCCTTGACCAACTTGGTGGGCAATGCTTGTGCGACCATTGTGGTATCACGCTGGGAAAATGCTTTAGACAAAGAACGCCTAAACGATGTATTGAGTGGCAAAGTTAAAGTGGATTTAAGTGTTATTGATGATGGACAACCCAATCATTAAGCGATAACTTCAATAAAAGTCACCAATTGACTGATGATGCCCCGCAGGTTCGGGGCATTTTTTTATGATTCGTGGCTTAAATCAGTCAATTAAAATTAAGTTGTTCTTTGGGCTAAAATATTGCGCTAATATCTGATAGAATTTAACAATAGATTTTTTAGAATTTTTTGTTGGTGTAACTGTTTATCGTTCACAAGCGATACATTAGGATTTGAAAAAAATGACCCAAAATACAAACTCAACTGCGACCATTATGCAAAGCATTCCAGTTGGTCAAAAAGTTGGTATCGCCTTTTCTGGCGGTTTAGACACGTCAGCTGCTTTGTTGTGGATGCAACAAAAAGGTGCCTTGCCTTATGCTTATACGGCCAATCTAGGTCAGCCAGATGAAGATGATTACAATGCCATTCCGAAAAAAGCGGAGCAATATGGCGCGATCAAAGCACGCTTAAT
>JASLDB010000261.1 GCA_030151665.1 Neisseriaceae bacterium | reverse complement strand
TCATCAAATTATGGGGTGATTGTACCTGAGTACCAAAATTTTTAACATATAGATGTATCTATATCTTCATAAATGTGCAGTAGAATCCATTTATTTGACTTGTATCCACGCAGTCCGTAGCCAATAAAGACAAATTAAGACTTTATTTTGAATATGCGAAACATAAAATCAAATAGGTGGTTTAAGCTATGTAAAATATGAGAAATACCTGATTTCCTAATGGGGTCACATGCCTTCAATTAAGTAATCAGGTATTTAATAGGGATAACTTGAATAATTGTACAATATCAAGGTGCCAAACGATCTTTTTGCCATTCTTGCGTATCTAATAGACGGTATTGTACCCGATCGTGCAACCGGCTTGGGCGACCCTGCCAAAATTCAATGCGATCAGGAACGACCAAATAACCACCCCAATGTGGGGGGCGTGGTACTTTTAAGGGGTGTTTGGCACCAAAGGCTGCTGCCCGACTTAACAATACTGCCTTACTGCTAATGACCTGGCTTTGTTCGCTAGCCCAAGCACCAACACGACTGGCATAGGGTCTAGAAGCGAAATAGTCATCTGATGCCTTGGGGTCTAATTTTTCGATACGCCCTTCAATTCTCACTTGCCGCTCAAGTTCTGGCCAAAAAAAGTTGATGGCAACAAACGGCTGATGGGCAATGGATTGCCCTTTTCTGCTCTCATAGTTGGTAAAAAATACAAAACCTGTTTCATTGACCTCTTTTAGCAACACTATTCGGCTATTGGGTCGATTGTCTTGGTCTACTGTTGCCACATTCATGGCAGTGGCTTCTGGTACTTCAGCTGAAATAGCCTCTTGTAACCACACATCAAACTGGGCAATGGGATTGGCTAAGCAATCCTTTACAGATAGCTCTTTTTTAGCATAATCTTGGCGAATATTGTGTAAATCCATGTTCATAAAACATGTCCTCTAAAATTAAATGATAATGATAATCATTGAAATTAATGGCATTTAGTGGGAAAAGCCTGTTTTTACTTGATCTTAAGCCATTTTTTTTGTACGGCTAATGCGGTACAATACACCTTAATCTGTATAGTGTAATGGAAATATAATCTCATGCAACTGACCGCGATTGGTTTAAATCATCAAACGGCTCCGATTAGTATTCGGGAACGATTGGCTTTTGCTGCTCAAGTTTTACCTGCTGCTGTGCAAGGCATTGTCAAAGACGATGCAGCCAAAGAAGCCGTTATTTTATCAACGTGTAACCGCACCGAATTGTATTGCGTTGGCCAAACCAATGATATTGTTGATTGGGTTGCTGATTTTCACCAATTGCCGAGCAAAGAGATTAAGCCTTTTTTATACACATTAAGCCAAGATGAAACCATTCGACATGCATTTCGTGTTTCATGTGGTTTGGATTCCATGGTTTTGGGTGAACCCCAAATTTTGGGTCAATTAAAAAATGCTGTTCGTGTTTCTCAAGAGCAAAATGCCATGCACAGCCATTTAAATGCCCTATTCCAACGGACATTCTCTGTTGCCAAAGAAGTTCGAAGTAATACAGCTGTGGGTGAAAGTTCGGTTTCCATGGCAGCAGCATCGGTTAAAATGGTTGAACAGATTTTCCCGAGCATTAGCGACTTAAAAGTGCTATTTGTCGGTGCTGGCGAAATGATTGAATTAGTAGCCACATATTTTGCGGCAAAAACCCCAAAACAAATGACAGTAGCCAACCGCACCATTGATAGAGCCAATGAATTAACCCGTAGCATTGGTCAAAATGCCAATGCTATCTTGCTCAATGACTTGCCTCAGATTATGCAAGACTATGATGTGGTCGTGTCTTCAACTGCCAGCCCATTACCAATTATTGGCAAAGGCATGATTGAAAAAGCATTGAAAGTTCGCCGCCGCAAACCCATCTTCTTATTGGATTTAGCAGTCCCTCGTGATATTGAAGCTGAAGTAGCTGATTTAAATGATGCATTTTTGTACACTGTTGACGACATGTCTAGCATTGTGCAAATGGGACAAGATGCTAGAAAGCAAGCCGCAGCCGAAGCAGAAAGTATTATTGATGCTCGTGTCTTGGAGTTTTTACAGTGGCAAAAAAGCCGCGAATCAGTACCATTAATTCGAGCATTGCGTGATGATGGCGAATTGGCTCGACAATATGTATTGAATAATGCACTAAAACAATTAGCCAAGGGGGCACCAGCAGAAGAAGTATTGCAGCGCTTGTCTGTGCAATTGACCAATAAATTGTTGCATGCTCCAACCCATTCTTTGGCCAAAGCATCGGGTGAAGACCCAGCTCTTTTGGCTGCACTCACAAAAGTGTACCATTTGACGCAAGAATAAGTTAAAGTTCACCCTTTTATATTTCGCCATACGATTGCGTTATGAAACCTTCTTTACTCCAAAAACTACAACAACTGACTGAGCGCTTAGAAGAAGTGACTCATTTACTGGCAAGCGAGACGGCAACACAGAACATGGATGAGTATCGAAAACTCACCCGTGAACATGCTGAAATTACCCCATTGGCAGAAACATATCAAGCTTATGCTAACGCCCAAAGTGACTTGGCAGACGCTCAAGAGATGCTGTCTGACCCAGAAATGAAAGACTTTGCCGAAGAAGAAATCCAAGCAGCCAAAAATAAAATCGACACACTGGATACTGAATTACAAAAATTACTACTACCCAAAGATGCCGATGATGATAAAAATATTTTCATCGAGGTTCGTGCAGGTACTGGTGGTGATGAAGCCGCTTTGTTTGCTGGTGATTTATTGCGCATGTATACGCGTTATGCTGAGCGTCAGAATTGGCAGGTTGAATTGGTTTCAAGTCACGAATCCGATTTGGGTGGCTATAAAGAAGCCATTATCCGTGTCATTGGTTTGGGTGCTTACAGCCGCTTGAAATTCGAATCAGGTGGTCACCGTGTACAACGTGTTCCTGCAACAGAAAGCCAAGGTCGCATTCACACTTCAGCGTGTACAGTAGCAGTCATGGCAGAAGCAGATGAACTAGAAGATATCAACATCAATGCCAGTGATTTGCGAGTGGATACTTTCCGTGCCAGTGGTGCGGGTGGTCAGCACATTAACAAAACCGATTCTGCCGTCCGTTTAACACACTTACCAACGGGTTTGGTTGTAGAATGCCAAGATGGCCGATCGCAACACAGCAACAAAGCCCAAGCCATGAAAGTCTTGGCAGCAAGACTTAATGATATGCAACGTCGTGCGGCACATGAAAAAGAAGCAGCGGAACGAAAGAGCTTAATTGGTAGTGGTGATCGCAGTGAACGTATCCGTACCTACAATTACCCCCAAGGCCGTGTAACCGATCATCGCATCAATTTGACTTTACACAAATTGGACTTTGTTATGGATGGTGACTTGGTGGAATTGACCAACACCTTGATTGCTGAGCACCAAGCTGAGCAATTAGCCAATATGGCAGATTAATTATTTTCCAAGCTGCTTGATTCAAGCAGCTTTTTTCATGTTGAGTATGCACTAAATGTCACACTATGCAATTGGCGATGTACAAGGCTGTTTTGATGAATTACAAGCCTTGCTATCAGCCATCGATTTTCAAAAAGGCAAGGACACACTGTGGTTAGCAGGTGATATTGTCAATCGAGGACCACAATCATTACCTGTACTACAATTTGTTTATGAGCACCAAGATTGTGTACAAATGGTTCTTGGTAATCATGATTTACACTTATTGGCCGTTGCCCATACCGATTCCAAACAAAAAAAAGGTGACACTTTAAGTCCGATTTTACAAGCCAATAACAGCGCTATTTTGCTGGACTTCTTACGACAGCAGCCATTATTACTGCAAAATAACAACACAGTCATGACCCATGCCGGGCTATACCCAACTTGGCAAATTGATACGGCAGTGGATTTTGCCCATGAAGTCGAAGAAGCTTTGCGCCACCCTCGTTTTATTAGCATGCTAAGGGAAATGTATGGCAATAAACCACGTGCCATGAAACATGATTTAAGCCCAATAGAGCGCATTCGCTTTGCAATCAATGTTTTTACCCGCATGCGAGCTTTGGATCTATCCCACCAACTGGATTTTGATTACAAAAAAAGTTTGGATGACATGCCTGGCCAATTGCATGCTTGGTTTGAAGACACTAAGCGAGTGGATTGGGCAAAAGATATTATTTTTGGTCACTGGTCTGCCTTGGGTCTGTATTTGAATCATGGAAAAAGAGTGTATGGATTGGATACAGGCGCGGTTTGGGCTGGACATTTAACAGCGATGGACTTATGCAGCAAAGACATTTACCAAGTGCCAAGTTTAAATGGCGTGTCTTTACATTCTGTTGATTAATCAAGACTTGCGCAATACACAAAATAATCAATGCCTGTTGTTGGCATTGATTATTTGATTATTTGTTTGTTTGTTTTATTACAGGCTATTGACTTGTGACTTGCAATAGTCGGTGATCTTTCCAACCCTCATTGGTCAATACCAATAGTGTTCTATTTTGCTTGCCTTTGTTAATTTCAGCCTCTAAATTGTATTGGCCTTGATCAATCAATTTCTTGGCGAATTTATCCAATTTGTAACTGTGCTCATAAACCACTTGCGACACAATCATGCCATCAGCAGTGGTCGGTTCTGTAAACCAATTGACCTTTTCAACTTTCTGCTTGCCCACACACAACTTAGGGCCAAGAGGCGAGCCCTGAAAATAACCCACACCTTTTTCAGTCAAACTAAAAACTGCTATTTGCCATTCTTTCTTCCCATTTCCTGCTTTTTTCTCACGCTCTTCTTCTTGGTAGATGCCTTCATTAACCAATACTGCCATTTGTTTCAAGGCTTGCTCATTAACCTTATCACCATCCGCATTTTTAGCCACAATGCTAAGTTTGGTATCACCATAGTGCCCAACAATCCCATCTACCATTGCCTTGGGATTGTTATGTTTTTCAATGGGCGCCAAAACCAAGCACAAATTATTGTTTTTGTAATATTGATTAATGGCATTTTCAAAATTAGACTTATTGGCATCTTGGCTATTAGAACAAGCCGCCAACATCGTTACGAGCAAAAGCATGCCCCATTTATTCATGCGAACACCTCTTTAAATAAGTTAATGGATAGCAAGGTTTAAATTCAATTTAGTAAGAATAGTGTATAACAACGCCTTGACTCAAGCATTATAACGACTTTAAACGGTAAATTTTCAGCCAAAACCAACAAAATCCGTTACAATTTGATTATTTACAACACAACACATTCACACAATGACAATACAATTGTATGGCATTAGCAATTGCAGTACGGTTAAAAAAGCCCGTGTTTTTTTAGAAGAACATGGTATTGCCTACCAATTCAATGATTTTAAAAAAACACCTCCTGATACTGCCTTATTAACAAGTTGGTTAGAAGTACTGGATTTGGCCACGTTAATCAATAAGCGTGGCACCACTTGGCGCAAACTAACTGAAACAGAGCAGGCTCAAGCTTTGCAACAAGACAGTGCCATTGCATTGATGCAAGCATACCCTTCTATTATCAAGCGCCCAGTTTTGGTGAGTGACGCTATCACCACTGTTGGTTTTCAAGAAGCCAACTATACAAAAATGCTAATAGCAGAGTAATCATGACACAAACCTTATTTATAGCTGATTTGCACTTGGGTGTAGATTCTGAACAATTAAATCAAAAATTCACCACTGCCTTAGCCACTTGGGCTGGCAAGATTGATGCTTTGTATATTCTTGGTGATTTGTTTGATGCTTGGGTAGGTGATGATGAAAGCCATCCCATCATTGAGGCGCTCAAACAAGCCTTGGCCCAGTTTTCACAACAAACACCGTTGTTTATTATGCATGGCAACCGTGATTTCCTATTGGGTGACCAATTTGCCCAAGAAACAGGTGCAATGATCATTGATGACCCTGCTGTGGTAAGCCTTTATGGTCAACAATATGTGTTAAGTCATGGCGATATCATGTGTACCGATGATGTGGCTTATCAAGCTTTTCGTGCACAATCTCGCAACCTTATTTGGCAACAAGCAGTTTTGGCCAAGCCATTGGCTGAACGCCGACTATTGGCAGCACAGATTCGACAAATGAGTGAAACCAAGAAAAATGCAGAAGGTTTAAGTGAGATTTCTGATGTAACAGAAGCTGGTGTGGCAGCACTGTGGCAGCAACTACCTTGCGGCCATGAAATCCATACCTTGATACATGGTCACACCCACAGACCCAATACTCATCATCACCAAATTAACGAGCAAACCATTACTCGCTATGTAATTCAAGATTGGCATAATGAAATTGCTGGTTATTTGGCCTTGGATAATAATGGAAAGCTGACCACTCACCCACTTTGAGTGACCATCAAAAAAGACCGCTTTTAATAAAGAGCGGTCTTTTTCTGTGTGGTAAAGCTTTATTGCCAAATGGCCATGTATTGGCGAACATCCCAAGCCAGATAAGCCAACTGCATGATGAAACTTAAAAAATAAAATAATTGCATTTGACCATAGTGCAAACTCAAGCGAG
>JASLDB010000246.1 GCA_030151665.1 Neisseriaceae bacterium | reverse complement strand
CACCGGTAATCATGTTTTTAACATAGTCGGCGTGACCTGGACAGTCTACGTGAGCGTAGTGGCGAGTTTCTGTTTCGTATTCTACGTGTGAGGTATTAATAGTAATACCGCGAGCTTTTTCTTCAGGCGCATTGTCGATTTGATCGTATGCTTGAGCAGCACCACCAAAGTGTTTAGACAATACTGTGCACAATGCAGCAGTCAAAGTGGTTTTACCATGGTCAACGTGACCGATTGTACCCACGTTTACGTGTGGTTTGCTGCGTTCAAACTTTTCTTTAGCCATTTGACTAATTCCTTATTAAAGAACAATTAAAGATCAATGGCTGCCCTTTTTCAGGGCAGCCTAGGAGCTATATTATTTACGGCTTGCGATGATTTCATCAGCTACATGACTAGGTGCCTCAGCATACTTTTTGAATTCCATAGAGTATGTTGCACGACCTTGTGTCAATGAACGCAATGAAGTTGCATAACCGAACATTTCTGACAATGGCACTTCAGCACGGATAATTTTACCGCCAATACCATCATCATCCATACCCAATACGATACCGCGACGGCTTGAAACGTCACCCATCACATCACCCATGTAATCTTCTGGGGTTTCAACTTCAACACCCATTACAGGTTCTAGAAGTGCTGGGCTGGCTTTGCGCATACCTTCTTTGAAGGCCATAGATGCAGCCAACTCAAACGCGATTTGCGATGAGTCAACGTCATGGTATGAACCGAAAATCAAGCGTACACGTACGTCAACAACTGGGTAACCGGCCAAAATACCGTTACTCAATGTATCGCGAATACCTTTATCACAAGAAGGGATGAATTCGCGAGGAATCACACCACCTTTAATCTCATCGATAAATTCGTATTCTGCACCACCTGGTTCCATAGGTTCCATTTTGATCACTACGTGACCGTATTGACCTTTACCACCAGATTGTTTAACGTGTTTCGCATCAGATTCAACTTCTTTGCGAATGGTTTCACGGTAAGCCACTTGAGGAGCACCTACGTTTGCTTCCACACCAAACTCACGTTTCATGCGGTCAACAAGAATTTCCAAGTGCAACTCACCCATACCAGAAATAATGGTTTGGCCAGATTCTTCATCAGTGCGAACACGGAATGAAGGGTCTTCTTTTGCCAAGCGATTCAATGCTAGGCCCATTTTTTCTTGGTCAGCTTTGGTTTTTGGCTCAACAGCAACGTGAATTACTGGCTCTGGGAACTCCATGCGTTCCAAGATAATTGGTGCATCTTCAGCACACAAAGTTTCACCAGTTGTTACGTCTTTCAAACCAATTACCGCAGCGATATCACCAGCCAATACTTCTTGAATTTCTTCACGATCATTGGCTTTCATTTGTACCAAACGACCGATACGCTCGCGTGTACCTTTAACAGAGTTAATAACACTGTCGCCTGATTTCAACACACCAGAGTAAACACGGATAAATGTCAATTGACCAACGTATTTGTCATTCATCAATTTAAATGCCAACGCAGAGAATTTCTCTTTGTCATCAGCTTGACGAGTTACTTGTTGATCTTTGTTATCCGTACCAGATACTGGAGGAATATCAGTAGGAGCAGGCAAGTAATCAATTACAGCATCCAACATACGCTGAACACCTTTGTTTTTAAATGCCGAACCACAAAGTACAGGTTGGATTTCACCAGCTAGCGTACGAGTACGAATTGCTTGGTTAATTTCTTCAATAGACAATTCACCACCATTTAGGTAGCGATCCATCAATTCTTCATTGGCTTCAGCAGCAGCTTCAACCAATTTTTCGCGCCATTCTTCAGCAGTTGCAACCAAATCAGCTGGAATATCAGCGTATTCGAACTTCATGCCTTGAGATGCTTCATCCCACAAAATGGCTTTCATGTTCAATAGGTCAACAACACCTTGGAAGTTATCTTCTGCACCAATCGGGATAACGATAGGTACTGGGTTTGCACGCAAACGAACACGCATTTGCTCAACCACACGGAAGAAGTTAGCACCTTGACGGTCCATTTTGTTTACAAATGCCAAACGAGGCACTTTGTATTTGTTAGCTTGACGCCATACAGTTTCAGATTGTGGTTGTACACCACCCACTGAACAGTAAACCATCACACCACCGTCCAATACACGCATAGAACGCTCAACTTCAATCGTGAAGTCAACGTGTCCTGGGGTATCAATAATATTAAAACGATGTTGAGGATACTGGTGGCTCATACCTTCCCAGAATGTAGTCACAGCAGCAGAAGTAATGGTAATACCACGCTCTTGCTCTTGTTCCATCCAGTCAGTAGTCGCCGCACCATCATGTGTTTCGCCCAATTTGTGGTTCATACCAGTGTAAAACAAGATACGTTCAGAAGTCGTTGTTTTACCAGCATCAATATGCGCACTAATACCGATATTGCGGTATTGTGAAATAGGGGTTTTACGAGCCACGATAATCGCCTTTTGGTAGTTGTATTAGAAACGGAAATGCGAGAAGGCTTTGTTAGCTTCTGCCATGCGGTGAACTTCTTCACGTTTTTTCAACGCGCCGCCACGGCTTTCAGCTGCATCCATCAATTCGCCTGCTAAACGCAAGTCCATTGATTTTTCACCACGTTTACGAGCAGCATCACGCAACCAACGCATTGCCAAAGCCAAACGACGAGAAGGACGAACTTCAACGGGAACTTGAT
>JASLDB010000240.1 GCA_030151665.1 Neisseriaceae bacterium | reverse complement strand
GCAATATTGGCACCAGCAACATAGTTGATGTAGCCATCTTGTTGACCAAAATTCACACATGCTTCATGGATGCTATCCATAATACCATGTAGGCGGTTGTCCACTTTGCCTGCATCCCAGCTTAGGCGCAATGCATTTTGGCTCATTTCTAAACCAGAAGTGGCTACGCCACCTGCATTACTGGCTTTGCCTGGTGCGTATAGAATTTTGGCAGCCAAGAACACCAAAACTGCTTCGTTGGTTGAAGGCATATTGGCACCTTCTGCTACGCAGAAGCAACCATTGCCCAACAATACTTTGGCATCATTTTCATCTAGCTCATTTTGCGTTGCACAAGGCAAAGCAATGTCGCAAGGAATAGCCCAAGGGCGTAGGCCATCATGGTAAGCGAGACCTTGTTCTTGTGCATAAATCGACAAGCGTTCACGGCGTTCGTTTTTCAATACCATCAATTCTTTAAGCTGTGCTTCGGTCATGCCATTTGGGAAATGAACAAAACCAGCAGAATCGGATACGGTTAACACTTTCGCGCCCAATTGCAATAGTTTTTCTGCTGCATATTGTGCCACGTTGCCCGAACCTGAAATCGTTACCGATTTACCAGCAGGGGTTTCTCCTCGTGTTTTTAGCATAGACTCAATAAAGTACACTGCACCGTAACCTGTGGCTTCTGGACGAATCAAACTACCACCATAAGTTAAGCCTTTGCCTGTTAAGACAGAGCTGAACTCATTGCGTAGACGTTTGTATTGACCATATAAATAACCAATTTCACGGCCACCTACACCAATATCACCAGCTGGTACGTCGATGCTGGGTCCAATATGACGGTTTAATTCAGTCATGAATGATTGGCAAAAGCGCATTACTTCGCCATCAGTCTTACCTTTGGGGTCAAAGTCCGAACCACCTTTACCACCGCCCATGGGCAAAGTGGTTAAGGCATTTTTAAATACTTGTTCAAAAGCCAAGAATTTTAAAATACCCAAGTCAACAGATGGGTGGAAGCGTAGACCGCCTTTATAAGGGCCAATAGCAGAAGACATTTGTACACGGAAACCGCGGTTTACTTGTACTTGGTTGTTGTCATCTACCCAAGGCACACGGAACATGATGACACGTTCTGGTTCTACTAAGCGTTCTAATAGACCTTGTTCGGTATAACGTGGATTTTTCGCCAAAAATGGGCCAAGACTCATGAAAACTTCTTCGACGGCTTGGTGGAAGATCGTTTGGTTAGGATCCCGTTGCTTAATTTGTTTTAACAGTTCTTGTAGATCAACGGTAGACATCGGAAGTATCCTTATAAATGAATGCACTAGGTTGCATTTTTGGTTTGGTAAAGGAAATTTCATCATAGCACTTCTGTTTTGATATGCAAAACGTCATATTAATTCCGTTATCATTTTTTTTGTGCTTTGCAGCGTAAGCAATTTTAAAATTTTTTTTATTTTTTTATTTTTATGCTAATAAATTACTAAAAACTGTAAAAAAATTAAAAAATTATTTGGTTTGTAAGAATATTATATTTTTTTTAGATTGTTATTAAAATTTTCGTGTTCTTGATAAATGCTCATTGAGAGTGTTTAGTTGCCCATATGGGTGATTTACACAATAATATGGCAGATTATTCAATATTCATTCCCAAAAATTTCATGACAAATATACAACAAGGCCACCTAGAATTATTCCTAGGTGGCCTTGAAAAACAGCAAATTACTGTCCGAAATTAAACTTTTAATTAACCAAAATAGGTGCTAAATCCTTGCTAGCTTGTTCCACACTGGTTTGGCGACGTTTAGCATAATCGGCCAATTGATCATGGTCTATTTTGCCTGTACCAAAATAGCGTGCCTCTGGGTGAGCGAAGTAAAAACCACTCACGGCAGCGGTTGGCAACATGGCATAACTCTCTGTTAAAGTCATGCCAATATCTTCTGGTTGCAACAATGTCCATAAATTGGCTTTGGTGGTGTGGTCAGGACAAGCAGGGTAGCCAGGAGCTGGGCGAATGCCGCGGTATTTTTCGGCAATTAAATCATCATTGCTGAGGTTTTCATCACTGGCATAAGCCCAGTATTCTTGACGAACATGCTCATGCATTTTTTCTGCCAATGCTTCGGCAAAACGGTCTGCTAAAGCTTTTAACAAGATGGCAGAGTAGTCATCATTGTCAGCTTCAAAACGTGCTACATGCTCATCAATTCCCATGCCACCTGTGACGGCAAATGCACCGATGTAGTCCATTTTTCCTGAGCCTTGTGGTGCAATATAATCGGCCAAACAATTGTTATATGCGCCTTTGGTTTTGGGCAGTTGTTGGCGAATGGTGTGCCAACGCATGGCTTCGCTTTGGCCATCTGGATTGAGTAAGACAATGTCATCATCTTCTGTGGTGTAGGCTGGGTAAAACCCAATCACTGCTGATGCCGTCAGCCATTTTTCGTTGATGATTTTGTCGAGCATTTCCAGTGCATGTTCATACAGTTCTCTGGCACTTTCACCCACCACTTCATCATCCAAAATAGCAGGAAAGCGACCTGCCAATTCCCAGCTTTGAAAGAAAACTGTCCAGTCAAAACGTGCTACCAAATCAGATAATGGGTAATCTTTGATAACTTTTCGACCCAAAAATGTTGGTTTGGGTGGCGTGTAAGTATCCCAATCAATGGGTTGGCGATTGCTTCTGGCCTGTTCAATGCTGACCAATTTGGCTTGTTTTTTACTGTGTCGTTCTCGTAGCTCAACATATTCTTTTTTGATATTGGCTTTAAAAGCTTCAACAGCGGTTTTGTCTTCTTGTAATAATTGCGACATCACACCCACTAAGCGTGAAGCATCCACAGTGTGCATGGCGATATTGTTGTGATAATTGGGCTCAATTTTTACCGCAGTATGGGCTTTGGATGTGGTGGCACCACCAACGAGTAGGGGAATAGTAAAGCCTTGGCGTTGCATTTCTTTAGCAACATGCACCATTTCTTCTAAGCTGGGTGTAATTAAGCCTGACAAGCCAATAACGTCAGCTTTGTGTTCAATGGCAGCATCCAATATGGTTTGGCAAGGCACCATGACACCCAAGTCAATCACATTGTAGTTATTGCAACGCAAAACCACAGCACAAATATTTTTACCAATATCGTGTACATCGCCTTTGACGGTGGCAATAACCATGGTGCCTTGGGCTGGTGCATCTTCTAAACCCAAATCGCGCTTTTCTTGTTCAATGAATGGCTGTAAATACGCCACAGCTTGCTTCATGACCCGAGCCGATTTTACCACTTGGGGCAAGAACATTTTGCCAGCGCCAAATAAATCACCCACCACGTTCATGCCATCCATGAGTGCGCCTTCAATCACATGAATCGGTCGGGCAGAAGCGGCACGGGCTTCTTCGGTATCAGCTTCAATATAGGTGGTTATGCCTTTGACCAAGGCATGGGCGATACGCTCATTGACGCTTTTTTCTCGCCATGACAAATCTTCTGCTTTGGCTTGTCCTGTGGCATCGCCTTTGAATTTTTCTGCCAATTCTATAAG
>JASLDB010000220.1 GCA_030151665.1 Neisseriaceae bacterium | reverse complement strand
CTGCCATGTTGTGGGCACATCCCAAACACCAAAACGAATTTTGGCAACCATTGTCTGGCTGGTGGGGTCATGAGCGTCCATTTGACATGGCAACCCATTACGAAGCAGCAACTGGCATTCGTCGCTATTTATGTGGTACTCAGCCTATCTTATCCATGAGTTTAATTGAATGTGGTGTGGATATTTTCTTGTCCACCGACATGCAAAAAGTTCGCCAAAAATCATTGGCATTAACCGATTTGTTCATGAATTTGGTTGAACAAGAATGTGGCGAATTTGGCTTAGAGTTGATTACCCCAATAGACCACAAACACCGTGGTAGCCATGTTAGTTACCGCCATCCCCAAGGTTATGCGGCGATTCAAGCACTGATTGCCCGTGGTGTGATTGGCGATTACCGTGAACCTGAAGTGATGCGTTTTGGTGTGACACCTTTGTACCTAAGCCATGAAGATATTTGGGAAGCAGTACAACACATTAAAGCGGTATTTGCTAACAAAGAATGGGCGAACAAAGCATTTCAACAAAAAGGCCAAGTGACCTAAAACCAAGCAAAATACGATACTCAATACTCAATACCAACCACTTTTTTTGTGGTTGGTAAAACAATTAAATGTCATTAAAATCCACACAGATGGAAAAATATGACAAGGAGAAATTCATGAGTAACTTCGAACAAATTCAGTCCCGTGAAGAGGGGCTGCACAAAAAATTGTCCGCCAGTCAAATGGCGATGATTGCCATTGGCGGCGCCATTGGTACTGGTTTATTCTTGGGCAGTAAATTTGCCATTGCCTTCGCAGGTCCTGCTGTTATTGTCAGCTACATTATCGGTGGTGCCATTGCCTTGGCACTCATGGGCTGCTTGGCAGAGATGACAGTACAACATCCAACATCAGGCTCATTTGGCGCTTATGCCGAACACTATATTCACCCATTGGCAGGTTTTTTGGTGCGTTATAGTTATTGGGCTTGCATGGTTTTGGCAGTGGGCACCGAAGTCACTGCGGTTGCTGAATACATGAAATTCTGGTTTCCACAGGTGGATTCTTGGATGTGGATTGTCTTTTTTTCAGCAACCTTAATCGGGGTCAACGCTTACAGTGTTAAGGCTTTTGGCTCGGTTGAGTACTGGTTTTCAATGATTAAAATTTTTGCCATTATCGCCTTTATTATTATGGCCATTGGCGTGATTTTTACCGTCCAACAAAAAGAGCAAGTGGTGCAAAACCTCACCAGTCAAGGCGGCTTTTTCCCCAATGGCTTTTCTGGTGTTTGGGTGGGTGTGATTATTTCGATTTTTAGTTATTTGAGCATTGAGATGATTGCCGTGGCAGCAGGTGAAGCCGAAAATCCAGAACAAGCAGTCAAACATGCATTTAAAGCCACCATGGCGCGCTTGGTGATTTTCTATATTTTGTCATTGAGCTTGATTGTGATGCTTGTGCCTTGGAAAACCTTGATTGCTGAAGGCACCACCAGCCCATTCATCACCGTGATGCAAAGCATTGGTATTCCTTTTGCTGACAGCATCTTGAACTTTATTGTGATTATCGCCGCATTGTCTGCCATGAATAGCATGTTGTATATTTCCACCCGCATGATGTTTAGCCTATCTCGAGCAGGTGATGCACCGCTATCATTTGGTAAAGTCCGTGCAAATGGTGTACCCATTAATGCTTTGGCACTGTCTGCTAGTGGTATTGCAGTAGCAGCCTTGGTTTATATCTTAAATAAAGAAGCTGCATTTCCCATCATGATTGCCTTATCGATGTTTGGTGCACTATTAACTTGGGGGATGATTTTCTTAACCCACATCTTCTTCCGTCGCCATTTGAAAAAAGAAGGCATTGCGCTCAAATTCAAAGTTCCAGGTTTTCCTGTGGTAACCACTTTGGGTTTATTGGCGATGATTGCCATCACTTTAACCACTTGGCAAACACCCGAGTTTCACGCCACATTAAAATTCGGTATTCCTTTTACTGTATTTTTAATTGCCATGTATTTCTTGCGTGCTCATAATCGCAAAAAAATGGCAGGCCATGTTGAGACAACCCTAAAAAACCAACAATCTTAACTTAGCTTATTCACAGGTGGCACGATGCCACCTGTTTTTTTGGGGAAAAACAATGACGCATCGATTGTACGACAATGCCCAAACCGTTGTGGATGAAAACGCCATCTTGTCTGATTTTATCCACCGTAGCCAACAAGCCTTGAACAAATACCCATCAAGCACGACAACTTATGGCAACAATAATCGACAAGACTATACTTTTTTTCCATGTGACCAAGCCCAAGGCACTGTGGTTTTTATTCATGGTGGTTATTGGCAATGGTGCAGAAAAGAAGATTTTGCCTTTCTTGCCCATGACTGCCTAGCCCAAAACTGGCAATGTATTTTATTAGAATACCCATTAACCCCGCATGTCACCCTAACCAATATTGTCGATAGCGTAGCACTGGCATTGAACCATTTAAATCAACGCACCGATTTGGGTGACTACATCATCGGCATTGGTCACTCGGCAGGCGCACACTTATTGGCCATGCACCAAAACCATGCCTTGTTTGATGAATTGCATTTACTCAGTGGTATTTATGATTTGTCCCCACTACAAAACACGCATTTAAATGATGCCCTACAATTAAGTCATCACGATATGGCAAAATTCAGTCCGATAACAACCATACCAACACATCAAAAGCCAATCTGCATCGCCTATGGCCAAGATGAGTTGCCTGAACTCATCGCCCAAAGCGAAAATTATGGCAACAAATTAAGCCCATTCTTACCTTGTTCAACCACCCTTTCCCTCCCCCAAACCAATCATTACACCATTTTGGATCACTATTTTTCCCAATTATTCGCTGAGTAAAGCCCTTAAAATAGCATTGTTTTAAAGAGCGATTATTCTAAAAACAAACCTTTACACAACCAAAATTGTCCGCCATCGTCATTATTAATAATGCAATGATTTGGGGGGCAATTCACTTTTTTTGTCTTCATGGCTATTTTGCCAATCAAGCGATGAATCGTGCGACCAGACTGGTTGGGTATTCTTCATTCTGGTTTTATTGCCATCAACATAAAATAATTTCACAATATTTTCATATAGTTAATTTATATTAATATCAAACAAGCCATTGAATATTTTCATTAGCCTCAACAGAAAAAGTATTTTTATACTGCTCTAACACTTTTCACTGGCTTAGCAATCCCCCTATTGCTGACTTTCTTAAGGGATTCCCTTTAGCATCTACCCTCTGTTTGGCGTTGGGCCAATTCAACAATTGGACAGTAGCCTTGCGTCATGCATCAACAAACAAGGAGTAATCAAGATGACAACACCCTCCATTGGCGAAGTGATTGTTCGTGCCAACCAAGCCCTATTGAATCAACACGATTTAAATGCTTTGGGTATTTTCTTTGACCCATATTTTGTCACCCATTCACCCCATTATTTTGATGGCGTGTCTGGCATACGTAAACTGATTATTGATAGCGGGCCAACATTGCGCTACCAACTGTCACGCGTCATTGTTGATGAAGAAAAAAACCTCGGTGCAACCCACGGGCTGATTCATTTTGAAACCGAAGATGGCGAAAGCAAAGATTATGTCATTATTGACATCTACCACGTTGAAGATGGTAAGATTTTGGAGCATTGGGATGCTGCCATTGCCTTGCAACCCGAAAACCCAAGTCACCATACCCAGTTAGATGGTGCCTCTGAAGCGCAGAATTTAGATCAAACAGAAACCAACCGAGCCTTGGTGAGCCAATTTTTTACTGATGTATTTATTGATGGCAATTATGGCCATATCACCATGTACACCAATGGCGATGATTTCATTCAACACAGCCCCAATTTAGCCGATGGCGCCCAAACCATGCGCGATTTTTTGTTGCAGTTAAAAGACCAAGGCAATCCTATCATTTACAAAAAGCTACACCGTACTGTAGCCCAAGGCGACTTGGTCTTAACCCATTCAGAAGGTGAATTCAATGGTCAACGCACCGCATTTTTTGAACTATGGCGTGTGGCTGATGGCAAGATTGTGGAGTTATGGAATGTGATTCGTGCCGTACCAGAAGATGCCGACATCAAGCACAGTAATGGGATTTTTTAAATGAATTAAATCAACCCAAGCTATTCTTATTCACAATAGCTTGGGTTGCTTAGTAATACGAAAGATTCTTTCATTACCCACTAGTTTTAATTAAGCACTGCTTATTTTAGATAGTTAATTAGCCGTTTTATTTAATATTGCTTTGATAACCAAACCCAAAGCATGACCTAATAATGGGGGAACAGCATTTCCTACTTGTGTATATTGTGGAACTTCAAACTGTCGCATTTTCCCACCAGTTGTAACCTTAGATTTAAAAATAAAATTATCTGGAAAAGATTGTATTCTTGCCATTTCTCTCACCGTTAATGCTCGTAATTCATCTTGGTCATAATGACATGCATCATCAGGTATAGAAAGTGCTGCAAATGCTGGTTGCTCTGCAATCAAAGCTCTTTGGGTTCGTTTTTGAGTCTTCAGTTTTACAATAGAATTGATTAAT
>JASLDB010000207.1 GCA_030151665.1 Neisseriaceae bacterium | reverse complement strand
ATCGAAATTTAAAAAAATTTTAATTTTTTTTGTTTCTATTCATTCTAAAGTTTTTATATTTATAAATGGATGATAATGTTGAACATCCATTATGCTTGTGGATAAGTTAAATTTGTTATTTAAAATAAGAGTTTATTGATCAAATTAGATGTGATTAAGACCTGTGTATAAAGTTTGCGAAATGTGAATAATTTAGTAACGAAGATTCTTTTTGTGGATAAGATTAAGTTATTCAAACTGGTGTTTAATTATTATGTTAACAAGTGATGTGGCATAATAGTTAAAATTTATCGGAGCGCGATAAATTTAATACAATCAATGCCCTTGAGTGTTTTACAATAGTGCTTAAGTTAAGAAATGAAGAAATGGGACAATTATGTTGCAAAGAACGGTAGCCAAAACCATTAGTGTCACAGGCGTTGGTTTGCATTCTGGTGAACGGGTTGTTTTGACCTTGCACCCAGCAAAAGCCAATACAGGCATTCGTTTTCGCCGAACCGATTTGAGTGATGAACAAGGTGAAGCCATTTTGGTGGCGCCCCATTTGATTAATGACACGCGATTGTCATCCACTATCGTGACAGATTTGGGTGTTCGAGTGGGAACGATTGAGCACATCATGTCGGCTTTTTCTGCCTTTGGTATCGACAATGTTTTAGTGGAACTCAATGCACCTGAAATCCCAATTATGGACGGTTCAAGCCTACCATTTATTTATTTACTGCAAGATGCAGGCGTAGTGGATTTAAAAACCGATAAAAAATTCTTGCGCATTTTAAAACCCATCGAAGTAGATGAGGGTGATAAATGGGTAAAATTTTTGCCATACGATGGCTACAAAATCACCTTAACCATTGCATTTGATCACCCTGTTTTTAATAAAAGCAACCAAACCTATACCATCGATTTTGCTGGGAAGTCGTATTTGGATGAAATTGCCCGCGCCCGAACCTTTGGTTTTATGCAAGAAGTGGAATTGATGCGTAGCCATAACTTAGGCTTGGGTGGCAACTTAAACAACGCCATCGTGATTGATGACTTGGATGTTTTAAACCCCGAAGGTCTACGTTACCCTGACGAGTTTGTTCGCCATAAAATTTTGGATGCGATAGGGGACTTGTACATGACAGGCCACCCGATTGTTGGCGAATTTATTGGTCACAAATCAGGTCATGCCATTAACAACACCTTGCTGCGCAAAGTATTGAGTGATCCAACTTGCTATGAATGGGTGAGTTTTTCAGATATGGATGATTTGCCCAGTGCCTTTCATGAATTACCAAACGATTAAGCCAAAAAGACATTCTTAATATACAAAGCACCGTTAGCATGGGCTAATGGTGCTTTTTTATGGCATCACACAGGAGACAAAATGACATTACCCACATTGCCATTGGGCATTTACCAACACTACAAAGGCCAGCGATACCGCGTTTACGCTTTAGCCAGACACTCAGAAACCGAAGAAGTAATGGTGTTTTACCAAACCCTTTATAGTGATTATGATTTTTGGGTGCGACCACTGAGTATGTTTACCGAAACGGTGTTGGTTGATGGCATCGAAAAGCCACGTTTTGCGTTGCAAGAAGTGTGTGAAAGTTTGTTGATGATTCAACATGGGTTTTGACTATTGTTGAATAATGAAAAAATTTGGGTAAGTCATTTAATAAAATAACGGTTTTCTTCATTTTATGAGCATGTGAAGGATAAGGAGATATTGGCGATATTTTACCTGAGGGTACATCTTCAAAAGGTGAGGGTGTCGTTACGATGCAATGTGAGTTTTTAAATGATAAACAAAATGGTAAATGTTTATATTGGTATAGTAATGGTAATAAAATGATTGAAGGTTATTATATTAATGGTAACAAACGTGGTAATTGGATAGAGTGGGATCAGGGTGGGAAAGTTATTGTAAAAGAATTTTATCCTTAAAATAACTCTTGAGTTCAACTATGAAGGGTTTGTTACACGGTAATCCTCCCACTTTTAGAAGAGTTTAACATTAGCTATATTTTTGAGGGTACATTTGCGAAAAAAGCCAGTCAGTTTTACTGACTGGCTTTTTTGTATCAGCAATGCTTTTTATTGAATGAGTTTATTTGATGGCATCTTGGTACATTTTTTCTGCACGATCAAATTTTTCACGCATTTCAATAGATGGCTCTTTGTCATTGATACTGGTGATGACAATGGCCACCAAGGCTAGGATAAAGCCGGGGATGATTTCATATAAACCTGTGATGCTTGCCAATGAGGCCTCACCAAATGGTGTGGTCCACAAGAAAATGGTTGCTGCACCCACTACCATGCCAGCGATGGCACCGCGGCGTGTCATGCGTTTCCACAATACAGACAATAAAATCACAGGACCAAATGCAGCACCAAAACCCGCCCAAGCATAAGACACCAAGCTTAAAATGCCGCTATGAGGGTCTTGTGCTAAAGCAATGGCAATCAGTGCAATGGTCAATACCATGATACGACCAAACCAAACCAATTCTTTTTGACCTGCTTTGGGGCGCAATAAGCCTTTGTACAAGTCTTCGGTTAATGTGCTTGAGCAAACCAATAGTTGGCAGCTTAATGTGCTCATTACTGCTGCCAAAACAGCAGATAAGACAATGCCTGCAATCCAAGGATTAAACAAAATTTTGGTGGCTTCTAGGAAAACCAACTCTTTGTTGGCAAAAACGGTTTGGGCACTGTTCCAGCTTGGAATTTGACTAAAGAAGGCAAAGCCCAAGAAACCAGCTGCCACAGCACCACCCAAACAAAGCACCATCCAAATCATGCCAACACGGCGAGCATTTTTCATGGTTTTGGCACTGTCTGCTGCCATAAAGCGCGCCAAAATATGGGGTTGACCAAAATAACCCAAGCCCCAAGCCATTAAGGAAATAATACCAATGGCACTCATGCCTTCAAATAGATTCCAACGTGATGCTTCGATGCTTTGTAAAACTTGCATGCTGTTAAGGCCAGTATCACCAACTTTGCCAATGGCCAAGAAGCAAAAAACAGGTAGCAATAACAAGGCAAAAATCATCAAAGTGGCTTGAACAGTATCGGTCCAGCTTACCGCCAAATAACCGCCAATAAACACATAAACGATGGTGGCAATGGCACCATACCAAATGGCTGTGTGGTAAGGTAAGGCAAAGGTGGTTTCAAATAAACGGGCACCAGCGACAATGCCAGAAGCACAATAAATGGTGAAAAATACCAAGATAATCACCGCAGAAACAATGCTGATAATGCGGCTAGGGTCTTGGAAGCGTTGGGTGAGGTATTCGGGAATGGTTAATGAGTCATTACAAACCTCGGTGTGTACACGCAATCGCCCCGATAAAAAATACCAGTTTAACCAAGCCCCCACACACAGACCAATGGCAATCCAGCTTTGCGAAAGACCTGCAGCGAATACAGCACCGGGTAAGCCCATAAGCAACCAACCACTCATGTCAGATGCACCTGCAGATAAAGCGGTGACAACGGTGCCCATTTTTCGGCCACCCAAAATGTAGTCTGATAAATTTTTGGTAGACAGGTAAGCCACCAAGCCAATTAGAATCATCCCAATGGTGTAAATCACAAAAGTGTATTTCATTGGTGTCATGTCAAATGCTTCTTCAAGCATAAAAGTTCTCCTTATTTAAAACCAAGCATGCTATTTCTTTTGGAAACGTCCTTTAGGTAAGCATCTTGTTATGGTTGTTATTGTATGATTTATGTGTTTTTTGATGCAAACTTTGCCAAGGTTAACACAGTATATTTTTGTTTGTGAATTAAAAAATAAAAAAGTTGTACCTTTTGTAAAAAAAGGTTGCACCTTTTTTGGGGCTTGGTTTAATATCGGAAATGTTTGGCTTTAATTAGCTGGCTACATTGAGATATAGAGGAAAAAACATGTCGAATCAAACCACTGTGGGCGTCAAGCTTGATGAGCACACTCGCACACGATTAAAAACAGCCAGTGAGCAAGTGGGGCGCACCCAGCATTGGTTATTAAAACAAGCTATTTTTCATTATTTGCATTTATTAGAACAAGGCAAAAGTGTTGATGAAATTGCCATGATGGAAAATGCAGAGTTAGAAACGATGGAAGATGCATTGAATAATGCCCCATTTTTAAATTTTGCTCAAAATATTTTACCGCAAAGCTTTTTGCGTTCTAGTATCACGGCCGCTTATCGACGACCTGAAAATGAAATGATTTCCATGTTGCTCGAATCGGCACGATTTAGCAGCAAAGACAACCAAGCGGTATTTGATTTGGCCAAATCTTTGGTTGAAAAATTACGAAGCCAAAAGAAGAGTGTTGGCAAAGCGGGTATTGTCCAAGATTTATTACAAGAATATGCCTTGTCCTCACAAGAAGGCATTGCCTTAATGTGCATGGCAGAAGCCTTATTGCGCATTCCTGATAAAGCAACCCGAGATGCGTTGATTCGTGACAAAATTGGCAAAGGCGATTGGAAAGCGCATTTGGGCGGTGGCTCAATGTTTGTGAATGCCGCCACTTGGGGCTTGATGTTGACGGGCAAACTCGTGGCAACCCACAGCGAGAAAAAGCTATCGACTGCTTTGAATGGTTTATTGGCCAAAAGTGGTTCGCCATTGATTCGCAAAAGTGTAGACATGGCGATGCGCCTAATGGGTGAGCAGTTTGTTTGTGGTGAGAACATTGCCGAAGCCTTGGCCAATGCCAATGAAATGGAAGCCAAGGGCTTTTTGTATTCATATGATATGTTGGGCGAAGCGGCATTAACCGAAGCCGATGCTCAAGCCTACATGCAGTCATATCGCCAAGCGATTCATGCCATTGGTAAGGCATCGAATGGTCGTGGTATTTACCAAGGCCCCGGTATTTCGATTAAATTATCTGCATTGCATCCGCGCTATAACCGTGCCCAATACGATCGTGTAATGGATGAATTGTATCCACGTGTATTGGAATTGATGTTGATGGCCAAAGAATACAATATTGGCGTGAACATTGATGCTGAAGAAGCGAATCGCTTGGAATTGTCTTTGGATTTATTGGAGCGTTTGTGTCATGAACCGAGTTTGTCGGGCTGGAATGGCATTGGCTTTGTGATTCAGGCTTATCAAAAGCGTTGTCCATTTGTGATTGATTATTTAGTTGATTTGGGCAAACGAACGAACCATCGCTTGATGGTGCGCTTGGTGAAAGGCGCGTATTGGGACAGTGAAATCAAATTGGCACAAATTGAAGGTTTGGAAGATTATCCGGTTTACACGCGAAAAGTGCACACCGATATTTCTTACTTGGCTTGCGCGCGTAAATTGTTGGCAGCGAAAAATGAAATTTATCCACAATTTGCCTCGCACAATGCCAGAACCTTGGCATCGATTTTCCAATTAGCCGGTCGCAGCCATCGCCAAGGTCAATATGAGTTCCAGTGTTTACATGGCATGGGTGAGCCACTATACCAATATGTAGTGGGTGAGGGTGAAGGTCAATTGGGCGTACCATGCCGTGTGTATGCGCCTGTGGGCACACACGAAACCCTATTGGCGTATTTGGTGCGCCGCTTATTGGAAAACGGTGCCAATACCTCGTTTGTCAATTTGATTGCCGACCCAAACAATGCCGCAGAAGACTTGGTGATTGACCCTGTATTGGTGGTGGAAAAAGCAGCCGATGCCAGTGGTGTCGTGGGTTTGGGCCATGACAAAATTGTGTTGCCACATCATTTGTATGGTTCTGAGCGAGTTAATTCATTTGGTGTGGATTTATCGAATGAACACCGTTTGGCATCATTATCTGCTGCCTTATTGCATTCGAGCCAAACACCTTGGTTGGCATTGCCAATTTTAGACAGTGAAGCTGAAGAAGGCACAACTTATTCTGTGTTAAATCCTGCGAATCAAGCTGATGTGGTGGGTTACAGCCGTTTTGCCAGTTTAGAAGAAGCCAGCAAAGCTTTGGATGTTGCACAAAATGTTGCCCCAATTTGGCAATCGGCTTCACCAGTAGAGCGAGCTGCTGCATTGAATAATGCAGCGGATTTGATGCAAGAGAAAACCGAAATTTTGATGGGTTTATTGGTACGTGAAGCAGGTAAAACATTTGCCAATGCGATTGCCGAAGTGCGTGAAGCCATCGACTTCTTGCGTTTTTATGCCAATCAAGCCAACAATCAATTCAAAAATGACAGCCATCGTCCATTGGGTACGGTTTTGTGTATTAGTCCATGGAATTTCCCATTGGCGATTTTCACGGGCCAAGTGGGTGCAGCTTTGGCAGCAGGCAATGTGGTAATTGCCAAACCTGCTGAACAAACGCCACTCGTGGCTGCTGAAGCCATTCGTATTTTGCTGGCTGCTGGTGTTCCTGCTGGTGTGGTGCAACTGTTGCCAGGTGAAGGCCATGTGGTGGGGGATGCTTTGGTGAAAGATGCCCGTGTAAAAGGGGTGATGTTCACAGGCTCTACTGAAGTGGCGCGATTGTTGGCCAAAAACATTGCCAATCGCTTGGATGATAATGGTCAACCGATTCCACTGATTGCAGAAACTGGCGGTCAAAATGCCATGATTGTGGATTCATCGGCGCTTACTGAACAAGTGGTGATGGATGTGGTGGCATCTGCTTTTGACAGTGCAGGTCAGCGTTGTTCGGCACTGCGTGTTTTGTGTGTACAAAACGAAAGTGCAGATCGTGTTATTACCATGTTAAAAGGTGCTATTGCTGAATATCGTTTGGGTTCGCCTGATGATTTGGCCGTGGACATTGGGCCTGTGATTGATGCCGAAGCCAAAGCCAATATTGATAATCACATTGAAGCCATGCGCGATGCAGGGAAAAAAGTGACACAGTGGTATCGTGATGACCGATTTGATGAAAAAGCAGGTTTCTTCGTGGCACCAACCATTATTGAGATTGATAGCATTGCCGAACTCAAACAAGAGGTATTTGGTCCCGTGCTGCATGTATTGCGCTATCGCCGTGAAGCTTTGCCACAATTAATCCAAGACATTAATGGCACAGGTTATGGTTTGACCATGGGTGTGCACACCCGTATTGATGAAACCACCGAAACCATCGTGGCGCAAGGTCATGCAGGCAATATGTATGTGAATCGTAACATGGTGGGTGCTGTGGTGGGTGTGCAGCCATTTGGTGGTGAAGGTTTGTCTGGTACGGGACCCAAAGCTGGTGGTCCTTTGTACATGCATCGCTTATTGTCGACTTACCCACAAGAGAGCGTGGTGAGTAGCATTGCTTCGTTGAATCAAGCCGCGTTTACCCAACAACAAACCATATTAAACAGTTTGGATAAACCATTGCTAACAGCCTTGGTGGATTACTTACAGCAAGAGAATCTGGGTGATGTGGCACAATTGGCTCAAGACGCACCGATTTTGGTGGGCACAGAAATCTTGTTAACAGGTCCAACAGGTGAAGACAATACCTATGCTTTGGTCGCACGTGACTGTGTTTTGTGCTTGGCGGATGAAAAAGGTGATTTGTTAAGCCAGTTGGTGGCGGTATTATCAGCAGGTAGTAAAGCCGTTTGGGTGCGCAATGCTTTAACCGAAGCAGTGTTTAAGTCATTGCCCAAAGCCATACAAGCACATGTACAGTTGGTTGCAGATTATTTAGCAGAAGATGTGTTGATTGATAGTGTATTGTTCCACGGTGATGCTGACCAATTGTTAATGGTGAACCAAGCCTTGTCCGAAAAAGCAGGTGCAATCATTGGCGTGGCTGCATTTGCGCGTGGTGAACGTTGTATTCCACTGTTGCGTTTGTTGGTTGAGCGCTCGATCAGTGTGAATACTGCCGCTGCTGGTGGCAATGCCAATTTGATGATGATTGGTTAATATTGTTAGACCACAAAAAACCGAAGCCAAGGCTTCGGTTTTTTGTTATTGGCTTATCCAATTTTAAGGGCGCAATAGTTTGGGTACATTGAGTAAAATAAACTCATTGTCATCTGCTTTATTGGGTTCTCGGCTAGATGAAAATGGATAATTATTGTCATTGCCCACGATAATGTGGTTTTCATCCACCACATCAACATTTTCAATGGTAAAAAATGGGAAAGTAAACACACCGTTATTTAATGGTTTTCTTGCCAGTTTTTTCGGGTCTTGAATCTTCATTAAATCAATATAGGCGACTTTTTCGACTGCTTGACCCACATTGCTGTCATCAAAACGAATATTGTAAACCCGTTTAAATTGTGCCAAGTTGTCTTTGTCAAAGCAATGCTTGGTATCAACATTGTTTTGACAAGCTTTATCAGTGGTTCCTTCGCCATTGTCACGCTCAATAATCAAACCATGGTTTTGGTTAATCATATTAAAGTCACCAATGGCATGGTGATTGGCTTCTAACACATATTGCCAAGAGCGACCTGTCCAGTTGTTTTTGCTGGTGTCAAACTCCAATACACGCAAATAGCGTTTGCCTGTGCTGTTTTCATATTGTTTGGTTTGGTTATCCCACAATGCGCCTTCTAATAAGGGGTAGAGCATTTTGCCATCTTTGGATAATGCCATGCCTTCGAAGCCTTTGGAGCGATTAACGGCAAAGTTCATGCTACTGGCATCTGCTGCGCCAGGTGATTGTAAAGTGTGGTTGTCAGGTGATTGCACCACTTTACCATCCACTTCGGTGTTAAATACAGCCAATACTTTACCTGCTTTGTCCGCTTTGATTAGATAAGGGCCAAATTCATCACCAATCCACAATGCGTCTTGCGTAAACTGAAAACTCTCAGGATCAAAATCTCGTCCTGTTAAGTAGCGCTTGGTGCTGCTTTCATTGACCAGATGAAAAGGTACTTTTTTGTCGGGATCATGCAAGAAAATGGTTTTGAGTGGTGTGACTTGACCATTTTTAAAGTTGATATCGTATTGGGTTAAATACAGCATGGAGTCTGGTGAGTTCATTTTGTTGCCAAAACCATTGTCTGTTAACACCCAATAACTACCATCGGCCATTTTTTTGATGCCAGAATGCCCTTGTAAGGATTGGCCTTGAATGGGAATGTATTGGCCTGTTGGGCGACTATTGGATGAGCCTTCCAAGCTTTTTAATTTTTCTAGGCGTTTATCCGTGGTGTATTTGCCACTGATTTGCATATCGCTTGGTGCATCACTGGGTGTGGCAACGGTGGCGGTCACTGGCAATAGAGCATGACCTGCCAAAGTGGCAGGTGCTTCTTTGGCAGCAAAAGCACTGGTGATACTGGCGATGAGTAATGAACCCACCAAAAATGGCTTGAACATGTTTTTCCCTTGAAATGCATGGTTAAATGTAGAGGCATATTAGGGGAAGTCGATGACAGAATAATGAAAAACAGCAGCGATTAAGCTGCTGTCAATATTGGATGATTCATGTGTGGTGATTTAAGACACCACACATTGCGGCTTGCCCGCCACAAATGCATTAATATTATCGCATAACATATAGAATAATCGACTCATGGCTTCTTGGCTGCCCCAAGCCATGTGTGGCGTGACAATCAGGTGGGGGAGGCGAGTGGATAATAAAGGATTACCGTTAATTGGAGGCTCTTCGGTTAAAACATCAAAGCCAGCACCACCCAATTGACCATATTTTAATGCTGCAATCAAAGCCAATTCATTGACGAGTCCCCCACGACCCACATTGATTAATACAGCACCTTGCTTCATGCTTTGCAGTTCTTTTTCATCAATCATGTTACGGGTTTGATCATTTAATGGGCAGTGTAGTGACAATACATCAGCTGTTGCGATGGCATCAGTAAATGGTACATAACCATCGCGGCACCCCATGGCATTTTTGTGTTCTGCATAAATGACATTCATGCCAAAGGCTTGGGCACGAGTTGCCAATGCTTGACCAATGCCACCTTTGCCAAAAATGGCCAAGGTTTTACCATTGATATCCCGAATGGGTGCGCCAAAATGACAAAAATAAGGTGAATTTTGCCATAGGCCTGCAGCAACATCACGCTGATAAGCGGGCAATTGACGCATTAAAGCCATCATCAACATAAAAGCATGCTCTGCCACAGCATCGTTGCCATAAGCTTGGATATTGCTCACCACAATGCCATTTTCACGGCAATAGTGGGTGTCGATGTGGTTAAAGCCTGTTGCTGCAATTGCAATCATTTTCAGGTTAGGGCATTGGGCTAGCTGTTTGGCAGTTAGTTTGACTTTATTGCTAATCACAATATCAGCATCATGAATGCGTTCTAACACCAGATTGTCAGGGGTTTCATCGTATAAGACTAATTCGTGAGCAAATGAAAGCTCAAAGGATAGCGGCATTAATGTGCCACGGTCTAAACAAACAATTTTGTGCGTACTTGGCATAGGGTGTTCTCTTGAGTTGGGGTTGGTATGTCAATTTGTCATTTACCATTTATTCTTCGTGTTCGTGATAGTGTAGACAGAGAAAAGGGGGGATGCAAGTGGTGATTTGCGTCTCTTTATTCACAGTAAATGATGATAAATACATAGTCTTGTTTGACAATTTTGCTTAATCAATTGAGAATGATAAGGTAATGCTGAATGAAATCATCTGATTAAATAGGATGACAAAATTGTGAGAGATTTCACCCAAAAACACTTGCTTTGACGGATGAAAAAGCTTTAAAAAAGTAACGATTGTTGCTGTTTAACCTTTACAATACGGCTATAAATACAAATAATAAGTATTGTTAAAAAGGTAGGTAAACGTGTCAAAATTACAAAGAATATTTGTGGCTAATCAAGCTGCAGCGGGTGAATTTGTGTTCTCATGTATTGCTAAATCCAAAGATGCAGGGCAACTGCAATCGATTGGCTTGGCAACAGGCAGTACAATGTTATCGGTTTATGACTGTTGGCGAAACAGCACATTGGACTTTAGCCAAGTGGTGACATTCAATTTGGATGAATATGTCGGTTTGGCGGCAAACAATGCCAATAGTTATGCCTATTTTATGCACCAGCAGTTGTTTGACACCATTTCATTTAAAAAGCATTTTTTATTGGAT
>JASLDB010000310.1 GCA_030151665.1 Neisseriaceae bacterium | reverse complement strand
TTTATTGGGTAATCGTTGGAACATTATCAATGGTTTAGCTGTGGCATTTGTGTTGTTTATTTTGACTTACGCCTATATTTTTGTTGGTGGTGGTTTAACACAAAACACCTTGAGCACCTTGGCCAGTAAAATCTCGGGACAAGAGGTGACATTTTCTCGTTTTGCTGGTGCGTCGGTTTTTACCTTGGTATTGGCATCTTGTGTGTGGGTTTCCACCAAGGTGGTCGACCGCTTTTCAACCATTTTAATTGGTGGCATGTTAATTACCTTCTTTATGTCAGTGGGTGGCTTACTAGGCTCGGTGAAATTGCCCATTTTATTGGATGAAATCAACACAGCCCAAACACAGTATTGGCCTTATTTCTGGGCAGCGTTGCCAGTTTGCTTGGCTTCTTTTGGCTACCATGGCAATGTGCCAAGTTTGGTGATTTATTATCAACGCAATGGCAAAAAAGTGGCGCACAGTATTTTGATTGGTACTTTAATTGCTTTGGTTATTTATGTGATTTGGCAATTGTCAGTACAAGGCAATCTACCACGCACTGCTTTTGCTCCTGTGATTGCCGCCGATGGCGATGTCGCTGTCCTTTTGGATGTATTAGCACAATATGTTTCTACACAAGGCTTAAAAACGTTATTAAACTTATTTGCCTACATGGCGATTGCCAGCTCCTTTTTGGGCGTGACCTTGGGCTTGTTTGATTATATTGCCGATTTGTTTAAATTTGATAATAGCCGTATCGGTCGCAGTAAAACCGCTGCATTGACTTTTTTACTGCCGTTTGTGGTGTGTACGCTTTATCCAACAGGCTTCGTTAAAGTGATTGGCTATGTGGGTTTGTTTGCCACCATTTGGGCAGCGATTGTACCCGCTTTATTGGTGCGTGCCAGTCGTAAGCGATTTGCTGATGCGCAATACAAGGCATTTGGCGGTACATTCATGATTGCTTTTGTGTTGGTATTTGCTTTGGTCAATATTGCAGCACAATTGCTCATGCTCATGGGCTTGTTGCCAGTTTTTAAAGGATAAATGTTATGGTAGCAGCTGTTTTATTTGATTTAGATGGTACCTTGGCAGACACGGCATTGGATTTAGCAAGGGCATTAAATATTGTGTTACAACAGCGACAATTGCCTTGTGTGGATGCCAATGCATTAAAAGCAGTGGCAGGTCACGGCGCTCGTGCAATGGTTAATTTTGCTTGTCCACAATTAGTGGATGGCACCAAAAAAGAGCAAATCATCACCGATTTTTTGCAAGAGTATGAGCAAAATCCATGTGTGGATACAGTCTTGTTTGCTGGTGTTAATGATTTTTTAGCTACACTACAAAAAAAGAATATTCCTTGGGGCATTGTTACCAATAAAAATACCCGCTTTAGTGAAGCTGTGGTGGCACAATTGCCTTGGCATCATTCACCACAGGTTTTGGTCAGTGGTGACACCTTGACAAAGAGTAAACCAGACCCTGCGCCTTTGCTTTTTGCGGCTAGTCAGTTGGCCATTGCTGCTCAAGAGTGTGTTTATATTGGTGATGGTTTGCGAGATATTCAGGCAGCTCATGCGGCTGGCATGATTAGCGTAGCAGTTACATGGGGTTATGTGACCAAAAATGAGAAAATAAGTGAATGGCATGCCGATTATTGTATTGATAAAATGGCTGATTTTCCCGCATTGCTATTGATTTAATATGTTGTTTTTAGCCAAATATTGCTTGTAGGCGACACTGATTTTAAATGGATTAATTTTATATTTCTATTTTTGCGTAAATTTTAGCATAATAGGCTTTAAGTATTGGCAAGATATTGTTATTTGAGTCCATATTATTGTTTGATGTTTGTCAACGTAGCATAAAATTTCAAAAAAAGAGCATTGTGGTTTTGTATTTATTTATTTATTTAATATGTATTTCATAAAATATAAATACATAATACAATACACATCTCAAGTTATTGTTTTTAACAATATAATTAGACGCTGATATCAAGAGGTATCAGCGACTTTTTTTATGTGCGCCAGTTTTATATGACATTAGAATTATGCGGCATTGTCAATTTGAAGATCTATGACATAATAGCATTCAATTTATTGTTAAGCGCTAGAGGTCATCATGGCTAGTGTTCTTACTCATGATGGTGTTTAATCTTAGCCCAATATTAGAACACATGGTGTGTTCTGTCTTAATATCATCAATCTTGATCAAAGGATAATAATGCCCGATTTGATTCCACTGCAATTAATCAGCACAGGCAAAGCTTTGCCCAGTCGAAAAGTCAGTTCAGCACAGTTGGATGTGCAATTGGGTCGGCGAAATGGTCATGTTGAAAAATACTCTGGAATCTTACACCGATACCATGCCAGCTTAGAAGAAAGCCAAGCACAATTAGGTGCTCGAGCATTACACGATGCCTTAGCAAGAGGCAATATCAAAGCCAAAAGCATTGATTTACTGATTAGTGCATCGGCAATTTCTGTGCAAGCTTTACCATGTACTGCTACCCATATTTTGCGTGCTGCCAATATGGCAGAAGGAACCCCAGGGTTTGATATCAATATGAGTTGCGCCAGTTTTGTTATTGCGTTGCAAGTGGCTGCAGGTTTGCTACAAAGTCATGCCTACCGACGTATTGCTATTGTCAGTTCAGAATTGGCTTCTCGAGGTTTGAACTGGGATGATGAAGAATCATCACTTATTTTTGGTGATGGGGCTGCTTGTGCGATTGTTGAAAAAGGTGATGGCAGTAGCGGTTTATTGGCATCTTATGCACAAACTTTTTTTAAAGATGGCGATTTCTGTGAAATTCGTGCGGGTGGCACCCGATGCAATCCTGAAGCCGGTATGCAAACAGCCGATTTTTATTTCAACATGGATGGTCGCAAGGTATTCAAATTGGCTGCTGCGCACATCAAACCCTTTCAAGCCCATCTATTGCAGTTGGCGGGTTGTCAAATCGGTGACATTGATTGGGTGGTTCCCCACCAAGGTAGCCATTTGGGCATAGCGCATATTCACAAGATACTGGGCATTGCCACAGAAAAAGTGATTAATATCTATCAAGAACATGGTAACCAAGTGGGGGCATCTATCCCCACTGCTTTACATGAGATTGTAGATGATGGTCGTTGGCAAAAGGGCAATAAAGTCATGTTAATGGGTACTGCTGCCAGTCTGTCATTGGCAGCGGTGATTTGGGTGGCATAATGAAGGTATTGGTAACAGGTGCCACCAGTGGCTTGGGAAAAAATGCAGCCCAATGG
>JASLDB010000171.1 GCA_030151665.1 Neisseriaceae bacterium | reverse complement strand
GTTTTGGGTATCCAAAATCTGACAACTTAACAAGGTTTCAAATCGCTGCTGCAATTGTTGTAGTTGTGCTTCTGTATATACGTTATTTTGTTTCACATTGGACTCCCTAGTCAGGAAGTTATAGACATCAGGTTAAAATAATTCAATATTTTGCAGAAATCTGCATGCTTACATTATCTAAATTATAAATTAAAATCAAATGAATATTATTAATATAGATGGATATAATATTTCAAATGTGATGAAATGTCAGTATTGGCTTTAAATAGTGCTTATCAGTCGGTAATATTTGATATATCAAATAAATGCTGTTGTTGCGATTTGACAAAGAAACCCCCTAACCGTTCAATGCTAGGGGAATTTTTACAAAGATTGTTTATTTTAATGAGTCGGCAATTTCAGCTGTCATGGCTTTCATGCCGCCTAGTCCCATATTGACTAAATACCAATTAGCAGAATTGAGGTAAATGACTTTGCCATTTTTTGCTGCCTTGGTTTTATTCACAAAATCATTATTCATCACTTGTTTTGCACCGTCTTGTTTCTCACTAATGGCTGCACCACGATCAACAACAAATAAGAAATCAGGATTTTTTTCGGCGATAAATTCAGGAGAAATCGCCATACCATGTTGTGCGACTTTAATAGAATCATCTGTTGGTGCAAAACCATACATGTCATAGACATGACCAAAACGAGATGCTGGACCAAAAGCTGATATTTTTTCGTTGTTAACCATCACAATTAGTGCTGTTTTTCCTTTTGATTTTTGTTTAATATCAGCAACTTGTTTGTCGATTTCTGCCAATTGCTTTTCTGCTTCAGCCGTTTTGCCAACCATTTTGGCAATATTTAAAGTCTGTTCTTTAAAAGATTGTTGGTAATTTTTAAAATCCACTTGCAAATAATAAACGGGTGCGATGGCTTTTAAAGGGTCTTGCAATTTTTCCATGCGATTGTTAATGAGGATTAACTCAGGTTTGGCTGCTGCGACTTTTTCTAAATTGGGCTCAGTTAATGTACCCACATCTGGTAGAGCAGCATTGTCACTGTAAACTTTTAAAATACTGGGCAATGGTGTGCCTTTAGGTAGTGCCACCACTTTACTGGCTTCACCTAACTCATTTAAAGTACTTAAGGTATTGGTATCCAATGCAGCAATGCGTGTCAGGTTGTTGGGGATGCTGATGTTACCTGCTAGGCTTGTGATAGTGATTTGATTGCTGGTGGCATTGGCTGAACTGCTGCTGGTTTCTGATGCATTATTGCTTTGTGTGGTGTCTTGTTGACCACATGCTGCTAAAGCGGTCACAACAATCAATGCCAGTGCACTTTGACGTAAAAACATGATTCATTTTCCTGACTTTAAATGAGAAGGCAATAACGCTGTTATTGCATGGGTTATAATTTTTAGTGAAGTACAGCACATTACTATTAATGATACTGATTGTCAATTGTATTTAAAATAAATTGGTTTTTGTGGATTGGCTAGCTTGATGAAGATAGGTGATAATGAAAAATATCAGGAATCGATATTCATTATTAGTCAGTGTGTACCATCTTCAAAATTGATTATTCAAAAAAGATAATTTGCATGACCTTTCGTAATTTTGGTGTAAAGCAATCCATTTTAAGTCTTTGTAAAATGAAACTAAGTAGTCGTTTGAGTGGAAGACAAAAAAACCGCTACCTTAAGGTAGCGGTTTTTTTGTATCGAACCAGATTGCTTATGGGCGTTCTACTGCCAAAGCCACACCCATTCCACCACCAATACACAAAGCAGCCAAGCCTTTTTTGGCATCTTGGCGTTGCATTTCATGTAGTAGTGTTACCAAAATACGTGCACCAGATGCACCCACAGGGTGACCCAATGCAATGGCGCCACCATTGACATTTAATTTTTCAGGGTTGAAGTGCAACTCTCGATCAACACCGATAGATTGTGCTGCAAAAGCTTCATTGGCTTCAATCAAATCCACTTCATCTAGCGACCAGCCAGCTATTTTCAATGTTTTTTGAATGGCAGCAACAGGACCCATGCCCATGATTTCAGGCTCAACACCTGTTGCAGCATAGGCTTTGACATAAGCTAGAGGTGTTAAGCCCAATTCTTTGGCTTTCTCTTCACTCATCATCATCACCGCAGCAGCACCATCATTGATACCAGAAGCATTGCCAGCAGTTACTGAACCATCTTTTTTGAAAGCAGGGCGCAATTTTTGCAATTTTTCAATTGTCATGCCTGATTTGATGAATTCATCCTCTGCAAACACAACAGGGTCACCTTTGCGTTGTGGAATAACCACTGGTACGATTTCATCTTTGAATTTACCTGCTTTTTGAGCAGCTTCTGCACGATGTTGACTGCGCAAAGCAAATTCATCTTGCTCATTACGGGTAATATTGTACTTATCAACAATGTTTTCAGCTGTAATGCCCATGTGGTAGCCTTGGTAGGCATCGGTCAAGCCATCCGCTACCATGCTATCAATCACTTTACCATCGCCCATGCGTTGACCTGTGCGCATGCTTGGCAATAGGTATGGACTTAATGACATGGACTCTTGTCCACCAGCAATCACAATATCTGCATCGCCCGCTTTAATGGCTTGTGCTGCTAAATGGGTAGAGCGCAGACCTGAACCACAAACCACGTTAATCACACTGGCTGGCGTGGTAATGGGGAAACCTGCTTTGAGTACAGCTTGGCGTGCTGGGTTCTGACCGGCACCTGCGGTTAATACTTGCCCCAAAATAACTTCGCTGACATCTTCTGCTTTGACTTTGGTTTCTTCTAGTAAAGCTTGTAATACAGTTGCACCCAGT
>JASLDB010000162.1 GCA_030151665.1 Neisseriaceae bacterium | reverse complement strand
TCATTTAAAGGCCATTTTTCTGTGGCAATCCAATGTTCCATGGTTTGGGCAACATCGGTGGCTAAGTGATTTTTTTGGCTCATGTGCTGACTTTAAAGGTAGGATGTTTAAGTAAAGCTATTTTAAAAGGTAGGATGTTTTATTGTCAATGCTATTTCACTTGGATGCGCTAATCATTAAAGCAATTGGAAGGATAAAGTTGAGATACCATTCAAAAGTAAAAGAGACTTTTCATGGCAGATTAGCCTTTCGCTTATGTTACAATAGCACATTGATTGAAAGTGGATTGACATGGAAACACAAAAAGAAAACGAGCTATTGGATATTTGCCGCAATGAATCTGTTGGTGCGGTTGGTGAGCTATTGGAATTTTTCTTGTATGAGTGCGATATAGAACAAGCACCCAATTACCAAGAAGTTCGCATGTGCCGAGATATTTTACGTCACCGCGCAGGTCGATTTGAACGTCTGTCTAAAATTTGTGAAGAATGGCTGCGTTACAATAGCAAAGATTAAATTCATGCGTTTTGCTATTCTCAGTATGTTATGGTTTTGTGCCACCATTTATGCTTTGTTTCTTGCCCCACAAAACCAAACTGTACCACCCTTCCCTCATTTTGATAAAGTGGTTCATGCTGCCTTGTTTTTTACCCAAACATGGTTATGGGTCAAAACTTATTGGGCACTATTTCGACCTTTGCCCATTAAGATGATGATGACTATTTTGGTTTTATGGGCGATTATCAGTGAAGTCATGCAAGCCACATTAACCACAACGCGTCATGGTGATGTTTGGGATGTGATTGCAGACGTAACAGGTATTATTTTGGCATTATTATTGGCAAAGCGTGTTGAAAAAGCCAAGCAGAATCAGACAATATCATCAAATAAAGCACAATAAAGGAAACCAACATGAGTAACGTTGCGGTTTTTAAAGCCAGACGTGATCGGATTTTGGCCAAGTTGGGTAACAATTTGGCCATTATTTTTGCTGCACCAGAACAGAAGCGAAGCAATGATACATTTTATCCCTATCGTCAAGACAGTGATTTTCATTACTTAACAGGTTTTGATGAGCCTGAATCAGCATTGTTATTGAATGGCTTAAGCGGTGAATCCATATTGTTCTGTCGTGACAAACACCCAGAACGTGAAACTTGGGATGGTTTTCGCTATGGTCCTTATGTTGCTCAAAGTGTTTTTGGTCTAGATGCCGCCTATTCCAATACTGAATGGCCAGAATATTTAGCCAATCATGCCCATGATATTGATTACTTGTATGGTTTGTGGAATCGATACCCCAATATAGACCAACAAATTTATACCCTTTGGGGACAATTGCAAGATCAATCATGGCAAGGTATACAAGCACCTTTTGCGATGGCAGATTTGTCACACATTATTCACCCCATGCGCCTGATTAAAGATGATTTTGAACTGTCTTTATTGAAAAAAGCAGGAAAAATCAGTGCCCAAGCCCATGTTAAAGCCATGCAATATGCCAAGGCAGGTCAATTTGAATACCAAATAGAAGCCGAAATTTTGCACCACTTTATGCAATCCGGTGCCCGAGATCCAGCTTATGGTAGTATTGTGGCAACGGGTAAAAATGCCTGTACTTTGCATTATGTTCAAAATCAAGATCGCTTAGAAAATGGTCAATTATTACTCATTGATGCAGGTGCAGAATACCAAAATTATGCAGGTGATATCACCAGAACCTTTCCTGTTTCTGGTCGATTCAGCCCTGAGCAAAAAGCAGTGTATGAAATTGTCTTGGCTGCAAATGAAGCGGTGATTGCCAATTGCCGTGCAGGCATCACTTGGCAAAGTATGGGTGATTTGGCAGCCAAGATTTTAACGGAAGGTTTGCTTGATTTGGGCTTATTGCATGGTCAAGTAGATGATTTGCTGGCCGAAAAAGCATACCGCCGTTTTTACATGCATGGTATTGGTCACTGGATTGGTTTGGATGTTCATGATGTAGGTGGACGTTTTGTTGATGGCAAACCCATTGTATTGCAAGAAAATATGTGTACAACAGTGGAACCTGGGTTGTACATTCCCGATGATTATGATATTCCTGAAGCTTTTAGAAATATTGGCATCCGTATTGAAGACAATATTGTTATTCAAACAAATGCTTGTTTGGTTTATACCGATGATGTTCCGAAAAAAGTGGATGAAATTGAATCGCTGATGCAATTGAGTTAAGCCGTATTGGTCATGGTTGATAATTGAATTAATCGTGGCCAATTAACTTATAAAATTACTATAAATACTTATTATATAAATTATGATTAATTTAATGCAAAATCATCAAAATACTCCTGATAATCCGTTAAGCATTCTTTTTGCTTGCCACCAAAAAATCAGTCGATTTTGCCTACAATTATCGGCTTTGCCTGATTACTTGCAAGCGAATGGTGTAGACGAAATGCTCAAGCGTGATGTTGCACAAATTATTCGTTATTTTACAGTAGCAGCACCTTTACACCACATGGATGAAAGTGAAGATTTATTTCCGGCATTGATTTTGGCTCATCCAGATAGTAAAACAATCATTCAGCAATTATTAGCAGAGCACGATTTGGCCGAAAAAGCTTGGCAAGATTTGCATAAACAGTTGCTTTTTTTGGATAAACAAAATGATTGGCAAGCCTTGTATTTTTTTGTGCAGCTTTATCAAAATCACATGGAAATTGAAGAGACTGTTTTTCACACTGCTTTACAAGTGTTACCAGAAGATGCTCTTGTTCAGATTGAAAAAGCCATGCGAAGCCGTAGAATGCCTAGTTAGATTCAAGCTCAAAAAAAAGCAGCCAAATGGCTGCTTTTTTATTTTACAATCCCAGTTCGTTCAAGAAACGAATATCATCTGCCCAACCTGATTTCACTTTTACCCAAACTTTAAGGAAAACTTTTTGTTGAAATAAAGCTTCCATATCAACACGGGCTTCAGTGGATATTTTTTTCAGTTTCTCACCATTTTTACCGATGACCATCCCTTTTTGGTTTTCGCGGTCAACCAAAACAGCAATATAAATGGTGTACATGCCCGACTCTTCTTCAGCAAATGATTCCACTTCCACATTCATGGCATAGGGCAACTCCTCACCCATATAGCGGAATAATTTTTCACGAACAATTTCCATTGCCAAAAAGCGGCTACTTTTATCAGTAACCATGTCTTCGGGGTACAATGGAATGCCTTCAGGCAAAAAGGCACGCAATTGATTGAGTAGTTCATGAATTCGTTGACCATGTTTGGCACTAACCACTTCATGACCAATAAAATCATAAAATGCCAATACTTCGTCAATAAATTCTTGTAAAGCATGGCGATCTTTGGCTTTGTCTAATTTATTCACCACCAATAATACAGGGGTGTCTTTTGGCAATTGTGCCAATACGGTTTTATCTGCATCCGTAAAGCGCATGGCTTCTAATACAAAAGCAATGGCATCCACACCATGAATGGCTTCGGTGACATTTTGATTTAATCTGTCATTTAATGCATTGCGGTGATACGTTTGAAACCCTGGGGTGTCTACAAAAACAAATTGTGTGGTTTCATCAGTATAAATACCTGTTACTTTGTGGCGCGTGGTTTGGGCTTTTTTTGATGTGATGCTGATTTTTTGACCAATCAAATGATTCATCAATGTGGATTTGCCCACATTTGGACGGCCAACAATGGCCACAAAACCACAACGAAAATCAGTGTTTTGCATGCTGTTCCTTGCTTTTTTTTGCTAAAGATTGTAAATAAACCAGTGCTTCTTTGGCTGCTAATTGCTCTGCTAAACGGCGACTGGGTGCCGATGCTTTTGTTTGATATCCTAACTCACCCAAATCACATTCTACAACAAAGATTTGGTCGTG
>JASLDB010000161.1 GCA_030151665.1 Neisseriaceae bacterium | reverse complement strand
CAAAACAATATTGTGGCAGTGGGGCAAGCCTTATCTCGTGGCGAAGGTCCTGCCATTCCGCTCAATCCAGAATGGGATCAGAATTTAATGCAACGCTTTGCTCATGCCGATTTTGATTATTTAGCTGGTTTAACCAATGCTGGTATTTTAAAAGATGGTGGTAAAGGTGGTCAGGAAATTCGTGCGTGGATTGCGGCTTTTGCAGCATTGTCGGCTTTTGGTGACTACCAAGCCAAAATTGAATATTATGAACCCATTCAAGAATGGATTGCTGGCATGGGCATGATGACAGCTGAACCTGTGGAGTCTGTATGAGTTTCCCTATTATCATCATTGGTGCAGGACAAGCTGGTGCCATGGTAACAGCCAATTTGCGTGGGCAAGGATTTGAAGGCGATATCACCTTAATCGGTTCAGAAGGACACCATCCTTATGAAAGACCACCTTTGTCCAAAGCTGCGTTACTCAATCCTGAAGCTCCGCCTGCGCCGATTTTGCCAGCAACATTTTTTGCCGATAATCGCATTCAGTATCTAGCGGGTGCAACCGTTAGCCAGATTAACCGCACGGAAAAAAACATTGTATTAGCTGATGGTACAGTATTGCCTTATCACAAATTGGTTTTGGCAACGGGGGCAAATATCCGTCCATTGTCCGTTTTAGATGCGTTGGGCACCGACAAAATCCACACATTGCGCACCTTAGAAGACGCTCACAAATTACGCCATGTGCTCAAACCTCATCGCAAAATAGCCTTGGTAGGTGGTGGTGTGATTGGTTTGGAGTTGGCTGCCAGTGCCAAGGCATTGGGTTGTACTGACATTACTGTGATTGAAAAAGGCGCACACATTATGGAGCGCATTTCACCTCGCCCTTTAAGTGATTATTTACTGGCTTATCACCAAAAAGAAGGGGTGAAATTTCACTTTAATACCGACATTCAGACCGCCACATTAACTGAGAATGGACAAGTACAATTAACCTTTGCCACAGGTGAAACCTTGCTCGTAGACGATGTGATTTATGGCATTGGTGTCATTCCCAATACCCAATTGGCTCAATCTGCAGGTTTAGACATTCACCATGGCGTGGTGATTGATCACTTAAATGCCCAAACCTCAGATGCTGATATTTTTGCTGCAGGTGATGTGGCAACATGTTTTAACCCTGACGAAAATAGCTATACTCGCCGTGAAACGTGGGAAAATGCCAATTTACAAGCTGCCAAAATTGCCAATAGCATTTTAAATCAGCCACAAGCTTGCGACCAAGCAGCATGGTTCTGGACCGATCAATATGATTTAAATATCCAATTTGTAGGCGACATGGTAGCAGCACAATGGATTTGTCGTGGTCAACAAGATGACCACAAATTTATTTTATTTGGCTTGGATGAAAACCAAATCTTGGTGGGCGCTATCACCATCAACATGGGGCGTGAAATGCGCAACTGCCGAAAATTAGTTGCACAACATACCGCCATTGCTCCTGCTAAACTAATGGATGAGGCCATTAAACTCAAAGATTTATTGTACTAATTCATGATGTTCATGATTATTCTCTCTTGATTTTATTGAACCATTTTGCTCTTCAATAAGCCATTTTGTGGTTAGCCTCATACCCTACAAAATGGCTTCTTTTTTTAGGACATGGCGAGCCATTAGTGTACTGCTTATTTCCTTAATCTACCTGTTACCATTTCACCCTATTGCTTTATTTCTTTTTTATCTGTCTCGATGCTTTGTTGATTAAGCATTTGACCCAAAATTTCATTTTAATTGATAAAAAACAAATCATTAAAATATATTAATTTTGCCAGAAGCTCTTTATTATTTTATTTTTATGTCATAACATAAGCAAAATAAATACAAAATTTTTACATACTCAAATGCCAACTTAATTTCGGGAGACAACCATGATTGAAGTCGCGCTTTTTAGTCCATACCAACAAGCTGTTCAATATGATGGACAAGCTTTGGGTGAACATTGCCATATGCTGTATCAAATTGACCCAGAACAGCAAAAAATTATCGTATTAAGCACCGCCAATCGCAACGCCCTCACCTTACACCGTTCCTGTTTGCAAGAATGGCTGATTCGCCACTTGGTTCAACAAAATCAAATCCAAGTGAATCACAAAGGTTTGTTTAACTTGGCAACCACTTTTGTCGCCAGCAATATTAAGCTCAATGTTGAAAAACGCAATCCAACCATGAAAGAATTGGCCAGTGTTTTAGACCAATTGGTAACATGGGTAGAAACAGAAGACCATCAACAAGCTTCAGTGGCATCATTCAGCACAGCCAGTAGCAAACCATTTGATTTAAGCACTTTGCCTGCGTTTTTTCACACAGAACCCATCATGGCCTAGCCCATATCGACTCATCGGCTTGATAAACCGCTATCAAGCCGAGTTTCTGTCTACTGCCTATATTCCATCAGCACCCACGCCCACAATGCACCGCCCCTTTTTGGCAAAATACCCACCATTACACCGTAAGTCTTTGTAAAACAAATGGCTTAGTACACACAACAATCCACAAGATGCGATATATTTTTGCAACAGACCATGACTTAAAAGGCTTTTTAGCGTAAAATACGCGCTTTATTTCATTCAACCAGTTGGCAGAAAACACGACATGATTGAAGCAGAACAAATCAACGCGATTTTTAATCACTTAGATGACTTAGAAACACGCAACCAAGACATTCGGGGGTATCTTTGACTACGATGGTAAAAAAGACCGTCTAGAAGAAGTCATTGGTTTATCTGAAGACCCAGATCTTTGGAATGACCCGAAAAAAGCCCAAGAAATCGGTAAAGAGCGCAAAATGCTAGAAGGCATTGTGGTGGTTCTTGATGATATTACCCAAGGCATTGACGACAATCGCATGCTATTGGAAATGGCGATTGAAGAAAAAGACGACGATGCGGTGTTGGCGATTGAAGAAGAAGTTGCTGGCTTAGAAAAAGCCATGGCTGACTTGGAATTCAAGCGCATGTTTAACCAACCTGCTGACGTGAACAATTGCTTTATTGATATTGTGGCAGGTGCAGGTGGTACAGAAGCTGAAGACTGGGCTGGCATGTTGCTACGCATGTATTTGCGCTATGCCGAACGAAAAGGCTTCAAAGTCGACATCATGGAAGAAGATGAAGGTGATATCGCCGGTATTAACCGCGCCACCATCAAACTAGAAGGCGAATACGCCTATGGTTTGCTTCGCACCGAAACAGGTGTGCATCGCTTGGTTCGTTGTTCACCATTTGATTCTGCCAACAAACGCCATACTTCATTTACCTCAGTATTTGTTTACCCAGAAGTAGATGACAGTTTTGAAATCGAAATCAACCCTGCTGATTTGCGTGTCGATACCTACCGTGCCAGTGGTGCCGGTGGTCAGCACATTAACAAAACCGACTCGGCTGTGCGCCTAACGCATAACCCAACGGGTATTGTGGTGCAATGTCAAAATGACCGTTCACAACACCGCAACCGCGACGAAGCGATGAACATGTTGCGAGCCAAATTGTTTGAACTGGAAATGCGTAAACGCAATGAAGCCAAACAAAGCTTGGAAAATTCAAAATCCGATGTGGGTTGGGGCCATCAAATTCGCTCTTATGTATTTGACCAATCCCGTATCAAAGACTTGCGTACCAGTTTTGAAGTCGGCAACATCCGTGCGGTAATGGATGGTGACCTAGACGATTTTATTCAGGCTAGCTTAAAGCAAGGCGTGTAAATATTCAGGCAGCTAACTTCATCGAAGTGGCTGCCTTAATTGTGTAACCCTATTGTTCGTAGAGAAGATTCATGATTAATCCTATTGTTGCCCTTTCTCCATTAGATGGTCGCTATGCCAAATCGGTTGAAGCCTTGCGTCCCATTTTTTCTGAATTTGGTTTGATGAAGGCACGTATTCGTGTGGAATTAAGCTGGTTAAAAGCCTTGGCAGCCGAGCCAAAAATTACTGAAGTACCTGCTTTTAGCAGCTTCACCATCGATGAAATCGACAATGTGATTGCGTCTTTTTCAGTGGATGACGCCGAAGTGGTGAAAACCATTGAAGCCCGTACCAACCATGACGTTAAAGCCATTGAATACTGGTTAAAAGAACGCTTTAGTGGTGTGCCAGAAGTTTTGGCAGTAAGCGAATTCATCCATTTTGCTTGCACCAGTGAAGACATCAACAACTTAAGCCATGCTTTGATGTTAAAAGAAGCATTGCACGATGTTTACTTGCCACAAATGACCCAAATCAATGGTCGTTTAAAAGACATGGCACATGAGTTTGCTGCTGTGCCCATGATGTGCCGCACCCACGGTCAACCTGCAACACCATCAACCATGGGTAAAGAAATTGCCAACGTATTTATGCGTGTGGATCGCCAATTAAACATCATTGCCAAACAAGAATTTTTGGGCAAAATCAATGGTGCCGTGGGTAACTACAATGCCCACATGGTGGCTTACCCAGAAGTAGATTGGGAAGCGCATTGCGAAAATTTTGTCAGCCAAGATTTGGGTTTGACATTCAACCCTTACACTATCCAAATCGAACCACACGATTACATGGCAGAATTGTTCCAAGCCATGGGTCGCATCAACACCATCTTGATCGACTTTAACCGTGACGTTTGGGGTTACATCTCTTTGGGTTACTTCAAACAAAAAGTCAAAGCAGGCGAAGTGGGCAGCTCAACCATGCCTCATAAAGTGAACCCAATTGATTTTGAAAACTCAGAAGGTAACTTGGGCATGGCAAATGCCATTTTGGGCCATTTGGCAGAAAAATTACCAGTTTCTCGCTGGCAACGTGACTTGACCGACAGCACTGTGCTTCGCAACATGGGCGTGGGCTTTGGTTACACTGTATTGGGTTTGGTTGCCCATTTGCGTGGTTTGAACAAATTGGAATTAAACGAAGCAGCATTGTTAGCTGATTTGGATGCGACTTGGGAGTTGTTGGCTGAGCCTATCCAAACGGTGATGCGCCGTTATGCAGTGCCCAATCCTTATGAGCAATTAAAAGATTTGACCCGTGGTAAAGGCGGTATTACCCCTGATACATTGAAAATCTTCATTGAACAATTGGAAATTCCTGCTGAAGAAAAAGCCAAACTATTGGCACTTCGCCCAGAAACTTACATTGGTAAAGCGATTGAATTGGCAAAACGCGTATAAACCATGGTATTTAAAAAAAGCTGCTCAATATTGGGCAGCTTTTTTTGTGGATAACCATAATAAAATTTATCTCTCCAATGAAATGATTGTATCACCCCATTTCTCCCAAGCAATACGAAGTGCTTTGGCATATTTTACAAAGGCAAAAACTTGCTTTGCGACTTCATTTTATTGAGCACAATTTGTGAATGGATTTTGACAATGCCTTTTATTCGGTTAAGCTTATTGGTAATAAAATGAGAAAAATCCTCAAAATCTCGTGTGCGCACGTGCAAAATATAATTGGCCTGCCCGGTAATCACATAGGCATTAATGACCTCATCCAATACACTGATTTCTTTGCGAAAAGCATTGTGCTCAGTCTCACTTAACAAGGCCAAATTGATTTCCACAAAAGCTTCGATTTTAAAGCCCAGTTTCTCAGCATTCAATAAAGCATGGTAGCCATCAATATAATCGGCTTGTTCTAATGCTTTCAAACGACGATGACAAGCAGAAGGTGATAAAGCAATTTTTTCAGCCAAATCTTGATTACTCAAACGGCCATCTAATTGCAATTGGCGTAATATTTTTAAATCAATTTCATCTAGTTTCATTTTTTCGAATATTCTTCTAAATTGACTCAACCAAAGTAAATTATATTCTAAATATCCAACTTCCCATAGTCATAATTCGAAACCTATTGCACAGACTCAGTGCTAGACTGCTTAACAATGAAAACAAAAAACACCAAAGGAGAATTCATGATTACGCTAGCACAATGCCAAGCTTGGGACAAAACCGATGAGTTGGCTCATCTAAAACAAGCATTCGATTTACCCAAAGACACCATTTACTTAGATGGAAATTCATTGGGTGCCATGCCAAAAAGTTCTTTTTCTCGTGCAACAGACGTGATTAAACAAGAATGGGGAACAGATTTAATCAACAGTTGGAACACTGCCGATTGGTGGAATCTACCCACCCGCTTGGGTGATAAAATTGCCCAGCTCATTGGTGCCGCTGCAGAAGAAACCGTGGTAACAGATACCACTTCACTAAACTTGTTTAAAGTTTTAACAGCTGCAGTGCGTATCCAAGCTGCCAAACACCCGAATAAAAAAGTCATCATTGCGGAAAAAGATTCTTTCCCAACAGATTTGTACATCATCCAAGGCTTTATTGACTTGATGAATGAAGGTTATCGCTTAGAGTTAATCAACCATGCTGATGATTTGCCAGCCTACCTCAATAACGATGTTGCAGCCGTGGTATTGTCACATGTGAATTACCGCACAGGTTATTTTTATGACATGCAAGCGACCAATGATGCCATTCATGCAGCAGGTGCCTTGATTATTTGGGACTTATGCCACTCTATTGGCGCCGTTCCCATGGATTTAAAAGGCACAGATTCAGACTTTGCGATCGGTTGTACCTATAAATACCTCAATGGTGGTCCAGGCTCACCTGCCATGTTGTGGGCACATCCCAAACACCAAAACGAATTTTGGCAACCATTGTCTGGCTGGT
>JASLDB010000280.1 GCA_030151665.1 Neisseriaceae bacterium | reverse complement strand
CAAAAAATTGGATTCTGCCTTGGTCGAAGGCATTTTGCTGGTGGCCATGTACCAAGTGTTATATAGCAAAAATGCCAAACATGCTGTGGTTAATGAGGCAGTTAATGCCATTGGTTTTGCGAGTGAAGGCCGATTGAAAAAGTTGGGCAATGCTGTTTTACGCCGTTTATTGCGTGAAGAAGAAAACCTATTGTCAAATGCTATCAATCAAAGTATTGAAGCAAAATACAATTACCCAAAATGGTGGGTAGAGGCAATGCAAAAAGCCTACCCAAAACATTGGCACAATGTCTTGGTGGCATCACAAAATCATCCTCCATTAACATTGCGTGTGAATGTGCGCAAAACATCAGTTGAGGACTATTTGGCGCTATTGGCAACAAATGACATGGCTGCAAAAGCCTTGGGTAACGAAGCCATTATGTTGCAACAGGCTGTACCTGTTGCTCAGATACCACACTTTTTTGATGGTTGGGTATCGGTGCAGGACTTTGGTGCCCAGCATGCAGCACATTTTTTATCCCCCAAAGCAGGTGAGCGTATTTTGGACGCTTGTGCGGCACCAGGCGGAAAAACCTGCCATTTATTGGAAATGGCAGATTGTCAGGTGTTGGCTTTGGACATTGCTGAAGATCGTTTGGCAAGGGTTCAGGACAATGCAAAACGCTTGGGTTTGGTGGTTGATACATGTTGTGCAGATGCAACAGATGCTGAATCGTGGTATGATAATGTCGTATTTGACGCTATTTTGGCAGATGTCCCTTGTACTGCTTCTGGTGTGACCAAACGTCATCCTGATATTAAGTGGTTAAGGCAGAATATGGATGCCATTAAGGTTGCCAAGCAGCAGCATGAATTGTTAGATACGCTGTGGTCAACATTAAAGTCAGGTGGTCGCATGTTGTTGGCAACTTGCTCAGTCTTTGAGGCTGAAAACCATTTGCAGCTAGAAGCCTTTTTGCGTCGCCATCCAGACGCAAGTTGTGCACAAGAACACACATTACTACCCAATAATAAACAAGATGGCTTTTATTATGCGCTTCTTCACAAAAATTAATCGTTTTTGGTGCGTTTTATTGTTGTTTTTTTCGAGCCTAACTTGGGCCGATAATATTGTTGCAACCCGCGCACAAGCACTGCTTTCTGATAATGGTCAGTTAGCAGTGAGTGCTCGTTTTCAAACGCAATTACCCAGTCAGTTGCAAGATGCATTGCGCCAAGGCTTGCCATTAACGTTTGAATTAAGTTACCAATTGAATAGCCCCACATGGGTGTCGTATAAGCTCAAATTGAACCAAGTATTGAATGCACCCAAGCCTGTGCAATACAAATTAAGTTATCACCCTATCACCAAAAGCTACCGTGTATCGATTGGAACATTGGTGACAGACTACCAAAGTTTAGAAGCTGCGTTACGCAGTGTGGGTGCGATTGTGAATTGGCGTGTTTTGCCCAGTGGTTCATTGGATGGTTATGTTATAGGGGATATTAGTGCGGATATCCGTTTGCAATTGAGTACCTCACAGCTGCCTAAACCGTTTCAGATTAATGCCATTACCGCGAAAAACTGGGATTTGGACAGTGGTTGGGTACGCTTGAAAGTGGGCAATGCATGAAAACAGTGCTGCTTGTTCTCAGTGTGATTGTGGTCTTGCTTTCATATGTTTTGATTTTGGCCACAGGCAATGGCAGCAAGTTATCTGATTATTATTGGTGGTTTTTTGGCTTTAATGTATTGCTGTTGGCAACTTTGTCTTTTTTGGCTTGTCGGCAGTTTTGGTTATTGTATCAGGATAATCGCAAGCGGGTTTTTGGTGCAAAGATTACTCGCCGTTTGGTGGTCATGTTTGCTGTGGTGGCGATTGTCCCGGGTTTTTTTGTGTTTGCGGTTTCGGCACAATTTATCAGTTACAGCATTAATTCTTGGTTTGGTGATGAAACCACAGAGGCGTTAGAGCGTGGAATGCAGTTAAGCCAAACCACATTGGATACGACACTGATGCAGCAACTCAAATTGAGTCGAGCTGCTGAAATTGAATTTATTAGCCGCCATGCGTTGAATAATCAAGTTGATGATTCATTGGCTGCGTTGCCTGAGAATATGCGTAAGCATTTTAAGCAAGTGGGTTTGTACAAACTACCAAATTGGCAACAAGTGGGCAGCTTGGGTGAAAAGAGCGAAGATCAGGTTCATCTGGATCCTGAGAATGAGAAAAAGCTGATTGAGCAAGGTGCATGGCAGCAAACGCAAAGTATACAAGGGCATTTGGTTTCTTCTGTTTGGCTGTACATTCCTGAAGGAATGGGTGGTTTTCGGCAAGCTCATGTGATGTTCTTTAGGCAGCCTGTTCCGCAGAATATTGCTAATGATGTCAATCTAATTGAGAGTGCCAGAGAAAAATATGCACAACTGATGTATGGTAAAAAAGGGCTGCAAACCTTTTTTATTATGACTTTGGTCATGGCGACCTTGTTAGCAATTTTGTTATCGTTGGTAGTGGCATTGTATTTTGCGAGACGTTTTGTTGCGCCATTGGCTTCGTTAGCTGATGGCACTAGAGCAGTCGCACAAGGTGACTTCTCACAAAAAAGTCCAGTTTTTCGCTCTGATGAATTGGGTATGTTATCGAGTTTGTTTAATCGAATGACAGAACAATTGCAGGTGGCACAACAAGCTACAGAGGAGCACCGATTTAAACTGGAAGCACAACGGCATTACTTGGAAAAGGTTTTGTCTAGTTTAACAACGGGTGTTTTGACCTTTAATGAAAAAGGCGTGTTGAATACCTACAATGTGAGTGCCGAGCTCATTTTGGGTGTGAAATTGGCTGATAAGGTGGGCTTGCCTTGGCAAGAATGGGGTGTGTTTGGTCCACAGTGGGTTGGTGTCAGTCAAGTCGTACAAGCAACGGTGCTCAGTGAAAGTGATGATCCTGTTGAGTTGGATTATGTGGGTGCAGATACCAGCCATATTTTATGGGCAAAATCAGTACCGCTACCAGAAGACAGTGGCCGAGGTTCTGTGATGGTCTTTGATGATGTTACTGATTTGGTTCGGGCGCAGAAAGATGCGGCATGGGGTGAAGTGGCCAAACGGTTGGCGCATGAAATTCGAAATCCGCTGACACCCATACAATTATCTGCGGAAAGACTTGCGTGGAAGCTGGCGGATAAATTATCATCGGATGATGACAAGGGTATATTAATCAGGTCGACTGATACCATTATTAAACAAGTTTTGGCATTGAAAGAAATGGTTGAGGCATTTCGAAATTATGCCCGTAATCCAGGTATTAAGTTATCTAAAATTAATTTAAATCAGCTTGTTCAAGAAGTATTGACCTTGTATGAAAGTTCGGAGTGTCAATTTAGTGCGCAGCTGAGCTTAGAGAATTTACCAGTACAGGTTGATGCATCGATGATGAGGCAAGTGATGCACAATATTTTTAAAAATGCGGCAGAAGCAACAGAAGGTAATGCAGAACCAAGGGTAACTGTTAGCACGATGAAGCAAGATGGATATGTTGTATTAACAGTTTGCAATAATGGCAAGAGTTTTTCTCCGCAAGTATTGGCACATGCTTTTGAGCCATATGTAACGGATAAAAAAAATGGAACGGGGTTGGGTCTTGCGGTGGTCAAAAAGATTATCGATGAACACCATGGTCGAATTGTTTTAACGAATGGCGACATGGGTGGCGCTCAAGTACAGATTACCCTGCCTATAATGGAGACATGATGCGTAGTACAGATATTTTAATTGTTGATGATGAAGTGGGCATTCGCGACTTGTTGTCCGAAATTTTGCAGGATGAGGGGTATACCGTTGCTTTGGCTGATAATGCAGAAAGCGCTAGGCAGTTGCGCAATCAGGCCAGACCTGCAATGGTGTTGTTGGATATCTGGATGCCTGATTGTGATGGCATTACCTTATTAAAAGAATGGGCAAAAGCTGGGCAGTTGAATATGCCAGTGGTCATGATGAGTGGTCATGCGAGTATTGATACTGCAGTTGAAGCCACCAAAATTGGTGCTTTGGACTTTTTGGAAAAGCCCATTGCTTTGCAAAAATTATTAAGTGCAGTACAGCGCGCATTGAAATATGGTGAGTTGCAAGCTGCCAGTACATTAACCTTGGATAAGCTTGGCAAAAGTGAAGTGATTCAAGAGCTGAATAAGCAATTGGAACGTGCTTCACGAATGAAAACCCCGGTATTGTTGACTGGTGAAGTGGGTTCAGCATTTGAATTGGTGGCGCGTTATTTCCAAAAGAACAATGCACCATGGGTTGTGCCATCAAAAGCTGAGCAAATTATTGATGCACCCATTGAGCTTTTGCAAAAAGCACAACAAGGCGTTTTGTATTTGGGTGATGTGGCGCAATACAATAAACGGGCTCAACAAGGTATTTTGTTCTTGTTGACTAAGTTAGAGCGTTATAGTGTGCGTTTGGTATGTTCTTGCAGTCGACCATTGTCAGAGATGATCACTTCTCCTGATAATGAATCTAAGTTGATTAATGAATTGTCTCAGGTGATGGTATCCATTCCACCTTTGCGCGAACAAGCCGATGATTTGGTGTTTTTGAGTAATCAAATATTGACTGAACTCATTGAGACACACCAAGTGCCGCCGATTAAATTTACGACCCAAGCTTTAAATGCTTTGAATCAATATGATTGGCCAGGTAACTTGGAGCAATTTACCAGTGTGATTAAAAGCTTGGCGATGTCAGCAGAAAAAGGTGTTGTGGATGCAC
>JASLDB010000266.1 GCA_030151665.1 Neisseriaceae bacterium | reverse complement strand
TTTCCCTTTACTAATCATATTGAATCTGGGGTATGGTTGCGAAAGAAAGCATAATTAATTTGTTGTTAAAAAAGCCAAAATAGATATTTTGGCTTTTTTATTACAGTATGACAATGTGTATTGTGTCTATATGGTAATTTTTAAAATTGACAAATGACTATTTTCAAAAAGATGTACTGTTGCTCGGTAGATTCCTAAATAATTTTATTCTGCCGAGTTTTATCTGAAAAATAAAAGTAATGGTTTTAATTGTGGTTATTTTGAGCATAATGTTTAATGTTTTGATTTTTATGAATTTAAATTCATAAATCTACAGATGTTGTTAAGGAACAATGGTTTACTTATTGACTAATGAGGTCAATTGGGTTATTTCTAAATCATATATATCAATTAAATAAATTAAATTGGCATACGCTATTGGAATATAATGCGTTTTTATGTATATTAGAGCTTCCTCTTGATGTGTGTGTTGAGCTGCTAATTCATTCGTGGATTAGCAGCATTTTTTTAATATCAAGAGAGAGTAATATGAACCAGTCAGTACAGAATTGATTAATAACCAAATAAAAAAATTCTACTAAATTAATATTTGATGTTAATCAAATTGATGGCGAAGGAAAGTACTATAATACGCCAATATTAAAAATCATTACAAAAACGTTTCACAAAAGCCACCTTCGGGTGGCTTTTTTATTAAGTTCAAGCCAGCTCGTATGCTATGTATTGTATTAATAGAATCAAGCCCATAATGCATTGAATAATGTGGATGGTCAGTATATTTTCAGAAAAAACCACCTCAAAATGAATGCAAGGTGGTGTAAAAGTTTTAAACAATATTTATTATTCACTAAGTTAAGCTGTAATTTATTTGGATGTATTTTATCTAATATTCGGATAATATGAAATAACTAAATTTGTATATTTATGTTAAAGTAATATATATTTGATTAAGGCTAAGTATTAAGCCATTGTTCTGACTTGATGTTAATAGGTTTTCCTATTTGGCCTAATTTATTTATATGTGAATGATGTTGTAGCGCTTTGTCAATCTCACATGAGTAATGTGATTATTTGTCTGTATCTGCTAGATTGGGATGTTGTTATGAATCAGTTTGATGCTGTGCATGCTATTTTTACATTGCGAGGCACTGTTCCATCAACAGATATGCTTCGTACACGACATGATTATGTCTTTTATCCTTTTGAATATGATGGCGATGTTTATACCATTGATGGACTATTGTGGAGTGCATGTCACGCAGTTGAATACCCTGAAGAATGTGCTGTCCAAGATTATTTGAATCACGCTATTAATGAGAAAAATGCAGTTTATTTGATTGCACTGAGTCGCCATAAAGCCAATTATGTTGATCATTCATTGGTGTCATTTCAGCATTTGCAGCATCAGCAAAAAATGACTTTTCAACACATTGGCTTTGATGTGGTTGATGATCTGGGTATTAGTATGTTGACCAATATTGCCTACGCAGAAAATGAAGCTAGGGATATCCGCAATGCTCGCATTGCGATGAATCCATATGGCTTGATTAAAGAGTATGAAGATACAGTTCGGTTGGTTAATTTGATAGCACCATACTGCAGTGAACACTATCCTGATAATATTGTGGAAGTTTGGATGAAAATGTAACCATTGTGTATTTAAAATTCCTATGGTTTATTGAACATGTTCGTCGGTAGAGTAGGGCGATTCTTTGGTGGTTTAAAGCATGTAGGCTGTGGTGCTGTTTAAATAATGACCTAAGAGTAATTGAAAGTACTCAATTAAAGTATGGGCTTAATAAACAAGACCACCATAATAATGGTGGTCTTGTTTGACTTAGTCGTGCATTTGTTTGGTGCCAAAGATTTTGTCACCAGCATCTCCAAGACCTGGAATGATGTAGCCATTGCTATCAAGGTGAGAATCCAGTGCGGCAGTATAAATGGTGACGTCAGGATGGGCTTCATTGACCACTTTAACGCCTTCTGGTGCTGCAACCAAAACCAATGCTTTGATGTCTTTACAGCCTTTGCTTTTTAGCAAATCAATGGTTGCAACCATTGAGCCACCTGTTGCCAACATGGGGTCGATAATCCAAGCGGGGCGTTTGTCAACATTGTGAACGAATTTGTCAAAATAAGAAACAGGTTGTAAGGTTTCTTCGTCACGTTGCAAACCAACCATGCTAATTTTTGCTGTGGGCACCATGTCCAATACGCCATCCATCATGCCAATACCAGCACGCAAGATGGGTACGACTGTAACGGTTTTTCCTTTGATTTGTTGACCCTCAATGCGGCCACACCAGCCGTCCATCTCAAATGTTTCAATGGCAAAGTCACGACTGGCTTCGTAAGCAATCAATCGTGCCAATTCATTGGTCAGGGTGCGAAACTTATATGTGCTGCAATCTTGTTGGCGCATTAAAGTTAATTTGTGTTTCACCAAGGGGTGATCTACGACATGAATATTCATTTGTCTTGCTCTATCTATTAAGGTAAATGCCGTAAGACGGCTACATCAAAAGGGGACCAAAGCGGCATGTCTAATCCAATGTGGCTTAGGCGCAGTCTTATCCATTCATTGCAAGTGGACTTGGCACTGTAAGCACCTAAAGCTGGATAGAAAAATGGCGCAATTGGTTCATTTTTTTTAAACTGTTTTTGCAAATCATCAATGAGCATTTGGTATTCAGTATTGCTAAGCAAAATTTGTCGGCGATTGTTATCATCTGGCGGTGCATGGTACTCACCATGTAGGCGAATCACCGCAGCATCACCCGTCAAAGCTTGCCAAGCAATGGGCAAGGTTAAATCATTCCAAGTGGGTACTTGGGTATAAAAAGCTTGGCTGCCCCAGCCAATGCTAGTCCAAGCCATTTTGCTATTATTAAAACTACTGGGGTAGTTTGCTGCCCAATCAAACTGTGCATTTTGGCTAGGTAGCCAAAGGTTGAGGTGCACACCATTGCTGGCAACATAAATAACAATGTTTTTGGGCTCAGTCGTGCTTTTTGGGGTTTCGTCAGTCGACAAAACACCCAAAAGCAATGCCAAAACAAAATAGCCAATAGCGAATAAAAATGGTGTTGCAATTAGGCGGCAACACCATTTTTTTATCTTGCCGCTTGATTTTGGCATATCAAAGACTTAAGCCAATTTAGCAATCAGGTCTTGTAATTCACCAGCTTCATACATTTCCATCATGATGTCAGAGCCACCTAGGAATTCGCCATTGATGTACAGTTGTGGAATGGTTGGCCAATCAGAAAAGCTTTTGATGCCTTGGCGAATATCGTCATTTTCCAAAACATTAACGGTAAAGAAATCTTTTGCACCGCATGCGGTTAAGATTTGTACCGCACGTGATGAAAAACCACATTGTGGAAATTGTTTGGTGCCTTTCATAAACAAAACAATTGAGTTGTCGGTAACGATTTGTTGAATGGTTTCTTGAATGCTCATTTTTTTCCTAACGATTGACGTGATTATGAAACACGTTCTAAAACTGCTGCAAAAAAACCATCGGTTTGATGCACAGCAGGGTTCAAGGCCAAGTACTGACCTGTTGATAAATCCACTTTGGCTTCGCTAAGCAATTGGCCTGCGTCCAATACTGCAAAATTGGGGTTGTCTGCCAAAAATCGATCCACTTGTGCTTGGTTTTCTTGTGTCAAAACACTGCAAGTGGCATAGACCAAACGACCGCCTACTTTCAGTAGCTTGGCAGCTGCATCCAAAATGCTGGCTTGGGTTTGCACCAAAGCGGCTACTGTCTCCACATTTTGGCGATATTTTAAATCAGGATTGCGACGCAATGTGCCCAAGCCAGAGCAAGGGGCATCAACCAAAACGCGGTCTATTTTACCAAAAAGCCGTGCTAAGTTGGCATCATTTTCACTGTTAAGGCGTTGAGGAGTAATATTGGTTAATCCTGAGCGCACCAAACGAGGTTTAAGGTTGCTTAGGCGTCTTTCTGAAATATCAAATGCGTATAAACGACCCGTGTTGTTCATCATGGCACCCAGTGCCAATGTTTTGCCGCCAGCACCCGCGCAAAAATCAACAATCACTTCATTGCGTTTGGCACCCACCAGTAATGCCAATAATTGACTGCCTTCGTCTTGAACTTCCAAAGTGCCATCTAAAAACAGTGGATGGCGGTTAATGGCAATTTTTTCTGTCAAGCGAATGCCCCATGGTGAAAATGGAGTAGCAACGGCTTTGGGGTAGTCGCTTTGTAAATTGGCCAGAATTTTATCACGCTTACCTTGTCTGGTATTCACACGCATGTCTAATGGTGCAGGCGCTGCCATGGCTTGACCCAATGATAAAATCTCGGCATCAGTGTTTTGTGTTGCCAAAATATCAATTAACCATTGTGGTAATTCGGCAGCATTACTCAGACTTTGCATCATGTCTTTTTTGGCTGCTTTTAATTGGCCCAATAATGCTTTTTCTTCATCATTAATGATGTCAGCCAAAGACTGAACACTCAAATCACGACCCAAGATTAATGCACATAAGGCAATGTATTTTGCATGTTGATTTTTATCTGCCAAAAAGGTGGTAATTTTTTGCCAATGGCGTAAAGCGGCAAAAGTGGTTTCAGCAATCTCATGCCTGTCCTGCTTGCCCAGTTTTTTGTGATTTTTAAAGTAGCGAGACATTACCACATCGGCAGGTTGTGCAAATGTGGTCAGTTCAGCTAATAAGGTTTCGGTATGTTGTAATTGATTGGCGTTCATGTTTAGTATTTCTGGCCATTGATGGTGGCACTTTTTAGTTTTAACTCGTAATTTTTATCGTCGTTAAATTGAATAATGGCAGGGATATTGTATAAACCGGGTAATAATTCATAACGGTAAACACTGCCATTGCGTTTGCTTTCGTAAATATGGCTGGAATAGCTCTTGCCACCGAGGCTAAATTGATTGCCTGTTTTTTGGGTAAATGCAGACAAGTCTGTATATACTTTTTTACCATTGGTTAATTGCAACTTATTGGCAAATTTTCCTTGGTTTAAACCCAGTTGCCATGC
>JASLDB010000259.1 GCA_030151665.1 Neisseriaceae bacterium | reverse complement strand
GAAAACATGGCACTGGCCTATGCACGAGGACAAAAACGCAGCTTGCGCATGGCCTTAAACAAAGACAGTCGTGCCCTTTTTAAAGAAAAATTATCCATTTTGAAGTTAGGCTTAGAAAATCGCCTGAGTGACAGAATGGACTTATTATCGGGCGGTCAACGGCAAGCAGTTAGTTTAATCATGGCTTCCTTACAACCTTCTAAAATTTTGCTGCTAGATGAACACACTGCAGCACTTGACCCCAAAACAGCAGCTTTTGTATTGGATTTAACCCAACAAATCGTTGAAGAGAACCAATTAACCGCCATGATGGTCACCCACTCCATGCGCCAAGCCTTAGACTATGGCAGTCGCACCATTATGTTACACCAAGGCCAAATTGTTCTGGATGTTGATGGCAATGCTCGCAAAGGGATGGATGTCCCCGATTTAATCGAGATGTTTGAATCGACACGGCATGAAAAACTCACGGATGATGCGCTATTATTGTCTTAAACCCCAAAGCTGCAATATCCATTGCAGCTTTTTTAAATCATCCCAATATCTGTTTTAAATTGCTGTACCACCATCAAAATGATTTATTCAAAATAACAGCCATCCCCTATGCTGAATAATTGCTGCAATTGCTCAACCGTTGTGCGACAAAGGGACAGCGCTGGTAAATTGTCCAAAGTAAAATAACAAGCATTGCTGGTTTCTGCATTATGCTGAAACTCACCCGATAAAGCCGTGCAGGCGAAAAATAACTTGTAATATTGCCGCCCTTTCTGCCCAATATCTGGTCGCAAATCGGTATCGTAAATAGCACGCAAGGCATCCACTCTCACCACCAATCCCGTTTCTTCCAAGACTTCTTTTTGGATATTGGCCTTGGGTGACAAACCCACATCGGCATAGCCACCAGGCAGACACCATTCTTTTGTTTTTGCATCTTCCACCAATAAAACGGTATTACCATGGCGAATAAATGCCCGCACATCCACTTTTGGGGTGGGATAGCCAGTCTCATGTTGGTACAAATCTTCAATCAAGCCAAGTGGTCTATCTGCTGCATCGGCAAGTAAAGACAAGGCTATGTCGTGCAGTTCCGCATATCGCTCTTGGTCAAAGGCATCCTTGCCATAGGTTAGCCCAGCTTGGGCAATGGCTTGTAAGCGCTTAAAGCGTTCGATGAGGTTTTTCATGGCAATCATGACTCAATCAATAAACAAATAAAAACAATACGATCACACCAGTAATTTAATAAATTGTCCGCACAATAATGCGTGTTGGAGTGTATTCCCCTTGCCCTGTGCTGTCATTTTTCTCTAACGTAATATCGGCTGTAAAGCTTTTACGACCAAATAATGCTTCTGCATCCAAAGTGGGGTCTAGCACTATTTTCAAGCGCTCAGTTTTGCCGTCAATAAAACCCGCCCAACCGGTTTTTTTACTGTCTAAATCATTGGCACGAATGTGAATGGTTTCATTCGATAACTCTTCAAAAATCTTTTTATTGGGCCGCTTATACGATTCAGGCACCGTATTGAGTGCAGCACACTCCACCGTTTTGGCCAATTCTTCACCTTGGGCAAAACAAATTGATGCTTCAGCATCGTCACGCACAGGTTCAATAAAATTCAAAGTTTGCTTGGCAGCAACGTGCTTGTCCAAATGTTCTGCTGCGGCCAAGGTTAACTGTTCATGCACAGTTTCGGCTACCACATCAGGGTGCAAATTAAACACTTGAGCTGCCGCCACCATCGCCGCTTCTGCTGCAATTGAACTATCGCTATTGCCATTCTCTTCGTTTACAGTGTTATCGGCATCGGATACATCGCTTTTTGAGCTGTTTTTTTTCAAATCTAAACTGGCATTGTCTTGGGTTAAGGTCTCGTAACCATGACTCAAAGAGGCACCTAGCAATGCTCCCACCAACAAATCCTTGGTTTTCACATTGTTCTTAATCCAGTCGTTCGCTTGCGACACACCCATTTGATCATGAAAAAACAATTTCAACACAATATCATCGAGTAAATTGCCCGCTTCTTCTTTGTTAATCAGAATTTGCTGTCCCACAATATCAACACCACTAACTTGCCCCAAAGTCGAAGCTGAATTGCTTAACAATTTATCAATGGCTTCTAATGTTTTAATCACATCTTTTAAGGGCACATCTTTTTCTGTGCTGTACTTAATGGAATAAGGTAAATCCAAAACAAATGTTTCTTCATTCATGTTTATTTTGCCTAATCAATCATATTCAAATACCACCACTTGGCGACAAACTTCAATATATTAACCAAGGGTACAACTTAACCCCAATCACGATTGGTTTTGCATTACGCTTCCTCTAATTCATCAACATGAATCAAAGTGCCATAATCGTCATCATATACATAATCACCTGCGGCAACCGCCGCAACATAATCACCAAACCAAGTGGCAAAATCCGATGCCACAATGGTGCGAGGTAAATCATCGTGCCATGTGCGCACGATTTGTCCATAATGCCCTTCTTGGGTTGGATTCAAATCCAAGCAAAGGTGATCGCCACCACCATTGTGTGTAAATGGAATCAAGCCAGTGTGCCACCAATCTTCACGGGTACCCACATCGGGCTCACAAGTATAAGCACCATCTTCGTCTTCAAATGTGCCGTCATCCAATAAGGTTTTCCAAATATTGTATTGAAAGAGCACATCTTCAGTTGATAAAAATTCCTCACTGTCAAAAACACCTATTCCAGTTGCTTCACCATTGTGGATTTTGAGACAGGCAATATAGTCTTTTGGTAACTCATAGGGTAATGCTGCTTGTAAGGTCGCAATTTCTGCATCTGTTGCACCAGAATTTAATTCGTATTCAAAATCAGGGTTTTGTTTAGCAACTTTACTCAAACAAGCATCCAGTGTTTCCCATGTTTTTTGCATTTTATTTCCTGTTTTAAATGGTATTTATCGGTAAATCTCAACCATTATATTGAATTCGTGTTGACAATAACGGCTTTGTTCAAATAGCTTACAATAGTTCTGTAAAGCCTCAATTCTTGCGCCTCTTGCTTGGGCTTCTGTTAAAGCACGAATATGCGCATTCGGTACCACTTTGGTAACGTATAACTGCCAAACAATGGCATCAAACCAATTTAACGGCTAATAAACTGCAATTTAACCGTAATACTGGCTGTTTTTTTGCGTGAAGTGGTGTTAAAAGCACCGCCAGAACTGTAATCATCATTGTCGTTTTGACCTGTAATTTGAAAAACGCCCATATCACCCTTCACCAACTGCCCCAATTTGGCATCGGATTCCTTGGCAATATTGTCCGCACGTTGCTTGGCATTGGCAGAAGCTTTGGCGATTAATTCCAATTTCAAATCTTCTAATTTACTGTAATAGTAATTGGGGTCAGCGGAACTTAACTCAATGCCTTGGCTGATTAAATCAGAAATTTTACGTGATACGCCTTCCACCTTATTGAGGTCTTTAGATTCAATCGTGACACTTTGTGATAAGGTATAACCAGCAAAAGTATTGTAACTACGACCATCGCTATCGGTATAATTGCTGTAATTTTTTTCAATGTGCACGGCTTCAAACACAATTTCGTTCTTGGCAATTCCACTGCTCACCAAAAACTGCAAAATCTTAGCTTGGTCGCTTTTTAATTGACTGGATGCCGATTGTAAATCCTCACCTTGTCGGCTAAAACCCGCTCGCCATTTGACCATATCAGCTTCAAAATCTTTATTGGCATTGCCTGTCACCCCAATGGTTTGAGTGGATTTGAATTTATACTGATAAGCATTGCCCAATAGCCATGCCGCAGTTAATGCGCAAAACCCCAAAATAGCAGCAACCAAAACACTGTTTTTATTCATCTTATCATCCTCATTAACCATGAAAAAATATTACGCTTCTGCTGCTAATTTTTTGGCCAATTGCGCCAAGCGTTTTCCTTGCTCAAATGCCAGTTTTTTTTCTTCACTGCTTAAGTCTTGGTTGCCATGTGCGCCAGACACGTGACTGACGCCATAGGGTGTACCACCTGTTTGGGTGCTGGTGATTTCTGACAGACTAAATGGCAATCCCATCACCACCATGCCATGGTGTAGCAACGGCAACATCATGCTTAACAAGGTGCTTTCTTGTCCACCATGCATGGTGGTAGATGAGGTGAATACGCAAGCTGGTTTATTGATTAAACTGCCTGAAAGCCAAACGCCTGTCGTTCCATCCAAAAAATATTTCATGGCAGAAGCCATGTTGCCAAATCGCGTTGGACTACCCAATGCCAAACCAGCACAGCTTTGTAAATCGGCCTCACTAACACAAGGTGCCCCATCATCAGGAATAGCGGGGGCAACTGCTTCGCAAACGGTTGATATTTTCGGCACAGTCCGTAAAACGGCATCACACCCTGAAACACTTTCAATACCCTCAGCAATACACTGGGCAAGGTTTTTCGTTGAACCTTGTAGACTATAATACAGCACCAAAATTTTTAACATTGGCAATTCCTTGTTAAGATAATAAGCAATTTATCATATTTTGCGTCATAATGATTTGATTCGTTATTCATTAAACCTTAAGAGAGCTTAACTGAATGCTTAAAAAACTCCCTGTCGACACCATTAAACGCAATCGTTTCTGGCGATTTGCATGCTTCTTAGTCCAGCGAGCCTTGACTTTAGACATTACCCGCGTTTCTTCTAGCCTGACGTTTACAACTTTATTGGCCATGGTGCCTTTTTTCACCATTGCCTTGATTGTGATTTCTGCCTTCCCCATGTTTTCAGACATGACTGACGGTTTTCACAATTTCATTAGCAATACCTTAATGCCCGATGCCAGCGCCAAAGTGATTGGTGAATATGTGTTTAGCTTTCGTGACAAAGCCAGCAATTTAACGGCTATTGGTATTGTTGCCTTGGCCATTTCCGCCATTTTATTAATCATGACCATTGAGCGAACATTTAACCAAATCTGGCAAGTGTCACGCCCTCGCCCTTTGTTAAATCGTCTGCTGACTTACTGGGCTATTTTAACATTGGGTCCAGTAGCCATTGGTATTGTGACATCAACTTGGGCACTGTTATTTAAAGAAAGCAATTTCGCCTTTTACAACCCCATGTTGGCGCAATGGCTACATATTGCTTCATCGGTGTTTTTCACCAGCATGGCATTGCTCTTTTTGTACCGATTTGTGCCATCTGCCTATGTGCCATTTACCCATGCTGCTATTGGTGCCGTCGTCACGGCTATTGTATTGGAAGTTGTGCGTCGTGGCTTTACTTATTATTTAAGCAATTTTAATAGCTATGAATTAATTTATGGTGCTTTTGCCACCATTCCCATTTTCTTATTGTGGGTGAATATGCTGTGGATGATTTTGCTTTTTGGGGCCGTATTGACCGCTTCGTTATCGTATTGGCGCGGTTCTGTCTTCTTGCGCCGTAACAACCCAGCCGATGTCTACGAAAATGCCTTATCCATTTTGATTGTGTTACATGAAGCCCAAAACCGAAAAAAAGCCATGCGAACACAGGATTTTCGCCAATACATTCATTTGGGGTTTGATGAGTTGGGCGATTTATTAGAACGTTTAGCCGCATGTGGTTATATCGAAGATTCTGCCTCAGGTTGGGTACTCAAAACCAATGCACAAAATATCAACATTGGGGACTTGTTCCGCAAGTTTGTGTACCACCCCAATAGCATTGACAGTGAGAAAATTAACCAATACCTGAATCAATTAATGCTACCCAGTCTACAAAACTTGGACATGAACCTACAGGATTTTATGCAACAGGCCAATTTAACCAAACCGTAAATCCAATCATGGTTGAACACCGTCACCCTTGATGGCTTTGCCATTGATGAGACAACATCTCACAATGGCAAAACCTGATTAAACATGAAAATCACCTAACAAAAACGCCCCAAGTAAAATCACTTGGGGCGTTTTATCAAGAATTACAATTATTTCTTGTCGTTTTTCACTTCTTCAAAATCAGCATCAACCACATCATCCGCTGCTGATTTTTGCTCGCCTTCAGCAGAACCTGCTGCTTGACCTGCTTCAGCTTGGGCTTGAGCGTACATCATTTCACCCAATTTTTGGCTAGTGGTTGCCAATGCTTCAGATTTGGCTTCGATCAAATCTTTGTCTTCGCCTGTTACAGCTTCTTCAGCTTCTTTGATAGCAACTTCGATGGCTTCTTTTTCAGCAGCATCTAATTTGTCACCATAATCCGTCATTGATTTTTTCACAGAGTGAATTAAACCTTCTGCTTGGTTACGAGCAGTCACCAATTCAGTCAATTTTTTATCTTCTTCTGCATTCGCTTCCGCATCTTTTACCATGCGTTCGATTTCTTCTTCGCTCAAACCACTAGATGCTTGGATGGTAATATTGGCTTCTTTACCAGTGCCTTTGTCTTTGGCTGATACATGCAAGATACCGTTAGCATCAATGTCAAACATCACTTCAATTTGTGGCATGCCACGAGGTGCTGGTGCAATATCACCTAGGTTAAATTGACCCAAGCTCTTATTGGCAGAAGCACGTTCACGTTCACCTTGTAAAACATGAATGGTTACCGCGTTTTGATTGTCTTCCGCAGTCGAGAACACTTGTTGTGCTTTCGTTGGGATAGTGGTGTTTTTCTGAATCAATTTGGTCATCACACCACCCATGGTTTCAATACCCAAAGACAATGGTGTTACATCCAATAGCAATACGTCATTACGGTCACCAGACAATACCGCACCTTGAATCGCAGCACCAGCGGCAACAGCTTCATCAGGGTTAACGTCTTTGCGTGGTTCTTTGCCGAAGAAATCTTTAACCGCATCTTGTACTTTTGGCATACGGGTTTGACCACCCACCAAAATCACGTCATCAATGTCGTTTACAGACAAACCAGCATCTTTCAATGCCACACGACAAGGTTCGATTGAGCGGTTGATTAAATCTTCTACCAAGCTTTCGAATTTTGCACGGGTAATTTTAATCGCCAAGTGTTTAGGGCCTGTGGCATCCATGGTGATGTATGGCAAATTCACTTCAGTTTGTTGACCACTAGACAATTCGATTTTGGCTTTTTCAGCAGCTTCTTTCAAGCGTTGCAAAGCCATAACGTCTTTTTTCAAGTCAATGCCTTGTTCTTTTTGGAACTCGCCAATGATGTAGTCAATCAAGCGTTGGTCAAAGTCTTCACCACCCAAGAATGTGTCACCGTTTGTTGCCAATACTTCAAATTGTTTGTCGCCGTCAACATCAGCAATTTCAATGATTGAAATATCAAAAGTACCACCACCCAAGTCGTAAACGGCAATTTTGCGATCGCCTTTTTCGGCTTTGTCCATACCAAACGCCAAAGCAGCTGCTGTTGGCTCATTGATAATGCGTTTTACTTCCAAACCAGCAATGCGACCTGCGTCTTTGGTGGCTTGACGTTGGCTGTCATTAAAGTATGCAGGAACAGTAATAACTGCTTCTGTTACTTCTTCGCCCAAATAATCTTCTGCTGCTTTTTTCATGCGACGCAAGATTTCTGCCGAAATTTGTGGGGCAGACAATTCTTTGCCTTGTGCTTTGATCCAAGCATCACCATTGCTGGCTTTAACGATTTCAAAAGGCATCAAGTCGATGTCTTTTTGCACTTCTTTGTCTTCAAAACGACGACCAATCAAACGTTTTGCAGCATAAATGGTGTTGGTTGGGTTAGTCACCGCTTGGCGTTTAGCTGGCGCACCAACCAAAACCTCACCACCATCCAAATAAGCAATCACTGAAGGCGTTGTGCGTGCACCTTCTGCGTTTTCAATAATTTTAGCTTGGCCATTTTCAGAAATCGCCAAACAAGAGTTCGTTGTACCTAAGTCAATACCAATTACTTTAGCCATGTTGTTGCTCCTAATCTTTTAGCGATGCATGTGCATCATCAATCTTTGAAATGTAAATAAGGTCAACCCAGTTTTTTTCAAGCCTTTAAACCATGATTTTTGCTTTTTTCTTAACAACCATGCTTAACCAGATTAATTT
>JASLDB010000256.1 GCA_030151665.1 Neisseriaceae bacterium | reverse complement strand
TACAAAGTTTTGGATGTTTGTCGACCTTGTTCATCCCAACGAGTATCCCAACCATGCCGCATACCATTTACATAGCTGGTCTGTGCTTTACGCTGACCATTGTCATACCACCATACCCAAGTACCCTGTAATTCATTACCAACATAGTGGCCTTCTGTATCTTTTTTGCCATTGGTAAACCACCATGTCCAAAGTCCCTCTTTACTGTCACCAACCAACTTCCCTATTGACTCGCGAGTACCATCTTCATACCAACGACTCTCTATACCCAAACGCTCACCCTTAACATAGAATGATTCCACTGATTTATAACCCGTTTTATGCCACCAAGTCCATTTTCCCGTCAACAAACCATTATCATATTTACCTTCAATTTCTGGTTTTCCATCGGCAAACCACCATTGCCACAAGCCTTGTTGTATACCATTAACAAATCGACCTTTGTACTTAGGATTATCTGGACCATACCATCCTTGCCACAAACCCTCTTTTTGACCATTCACTGTTTCGCCATCTTCATTACCCCAATCAAACACATCCATTTTGGGTAAAGCTGTTTCTGTGACAACGGCCTCAGTAGCGGCAAAAAAATCATCATTTTCTGTGGCAAACGCCGTGCTGGTTAATAATACTGAACATAGCATGACAATAATTGTGCTGTTTTTCTTTTTCATTTTTTCTCCTGATGTGTACCAATAGCGCCATGGTACTATTGATTAATTTCAGTCGTCTATTTATCTTTTACAAAAATAGTTGAATTAACACATTACATACTTTGTAAATAATAAAAAAGGCAGCTTACATACCAAGCTACCTTCATTTTGTCTGTATCATTGTCACACCATGAATAACTTTAAGCCTGTGCAACTCTTTGATTGGGCAATCCAAATGTTATCTTCACAAAATATTGCGTTGCCACTGCTCGTCCATCTACCACTTTAGGTCTAACTTTGGCTGCATAAACAGCTTTGGCTGCAGCCAAATCCAAAGTGGCATGACCACTAGATACCATCATGCGTAATTGTGATATTTGCCCACTCTCGTCAACAATAAATCCACATAGTACATCACCTTGCAGTTGTTTTTCTTTAGCCTGATTCGGATAATGTGCCGCAATAGCAATACTCCCACCATCCATTATGACATTACTGGTTTCTTCTGCTGTGGCAAATGAATTACACAATAAAACCCATAAAATACTCAAATGCTTTTTCAACATATTTTTTTCCTCTTGAAAAAAAGTAGCTGATTTGTTGTCACTGCATTAACGCATATTTCTTATTTTTAGACTACGTAAAACAAATCGCCTTAATAACGATGCTGCAATAATGCTAAAACCTTTAGTAATGTACAACATTTAGTACATAAGCTTTTTCACCATATTGTCTTTCTTTAACAATATGCCCTCTATTTTGCGGTAGAGCAATTGCTTGGTTACCATCAATCACCAATTGCAAATCATTGCGATTAATGTTTTGAGAAAAAGCTTGATTACCGTTATAACATTCATTTTTTAATACAATTTGGTTATTTGCACCATACTGAAGTTGACTATTACAAGGGGCTTCTACCACGACTCCCACAAAGTTAATAATTCCAGAAATCTGAACATGACTTTCTTTTTTTTCATTTGGTGCAGCCATAATACTTGAAGCAAATAACAAGACAAAAATTGACATAAGAATTTGTTTATTAAACATATTAATCACCTATCAAAAATAAATTTATCAAGGTAGAAGTCATTTTGGCCAAGTTATTTTCTACTTGAACCCATTCTATAGTCACCAATATGGATAAGCAAATTAGGCTTTTTTTTTGTTTAATCCATATCAAATCTTATATTGATTTGATTCTTATCATTATAAAAACAAATACTGTATGCAACCGTACATTGATTTCATTCAGATATTCACGTCACAATGCATTTGGTATACCTAGAACTCAAGTTGCATTTAAGCAACAAATATAAAAATTATTATAATATTTTTATATTTTATGCCAAAAAAACTGATTTAAATATAATAGGTAAACCTTTATATTCAACCTATAACCATTATATGATATTGAATATAAAGGATTATATTATATTCAACTAAAATAGATAATAGTTTTAATATATTTTCAATATTTTTATGAATTTATTCCCCAGCAACAATGACATATTATTCTCTTGCGCTTTATAAACTCAAAAGAATAATCAACAATATCAAAACAAAAAAAACAGCAACGGGATAAAAATTAATAATTAATAATTAATAATTAATAATTAATAATTAATAATTAATAATTAATAAATCAATTACTTAATTTTATTAATCTATGTTTTACTGTTTATTGCTAACAGTACAGCACCATTCAACCCCCAATCCACAGGCAAACTACTCATTTAACAACATCTAAACTATCTTTTTACATAAAAAAACAGCCAGTATGAACTGGCTGTTTGTGAATCCCATCAGGATTAAATGGTTTCTTGTAATTGTGCAATCACTTGTGGGTTTTCCAAGGTGGAAATATCCGCAGAAATGGTTTCGCCTTTTGCTAATGAGCGCAATAAACGACGCATAATTTTGCCAGAACGGGTTTTTGGCAAGTTATCACCAAAACGAATATCATCAGGTTGGGCAATTTTACCAATTTCATGCGCTACCCAACTTTTGAGTTCTGCCGCAATACGTTGTGCTTCTTCACCCACAGGTCGTTCGTCTTTCAAAATCACAAAGGCAACAACTGCTTCACCTTTTACATCATGTGGTTTACCGACGACAGCAGCTTCTGCCACCAATGGATTAGCCACCAAAGCCGATTCAATTTCCATTGTACCCAAACGATGCCCTGAAACATTCAATACATCGTCAATACGGCCCATAATCCAAATATAGCCATTTTCATCACGGTGTGCTGAGTCACCAGCTAAATACAATTTGTTATCAAATTCTTCTGGGAAATACGTGGATACAAAACGGGCATCATCATTCCAAATGGTGCGCAGCAATGATGGGAATGGTCGACGGATGACTAAGAATCCACCATTGCCTTGCTCAACTGTCGTACCTGACTCGTCCACGATATCCGCAATAATGCCAGGAATCGGCAACGTGCAAGAACCTGGTTTAATCGCAACAGCACCTGGTAAAGGAGCAATCATATTCGAGCCTGTTTCAGTTTGCCACCACGTATCCACAATCGGGCAACGCGAACCACCCACAACTTCGTAATACCACATCCATGCTTCAGGATTAATCGGCTCACCCACTGTACCCAATAAGCGAAGTGAAGATAAGTCATATTGCTTGGGCATGTCTGCACCCAATTTAATCAATGAACGAATGGCTGTTGGTGCAGTGTAGAATGTAGTAACGCGGTGTTTTTCAATGGTACTCCAAAAACGGCTTGCATCCGGATACGTTGGCACGCCTTCAAATACCACTTGAGTAGCACCTACAGCCAATGGACCATAAGCAATATACGTATGACCAGTAATCCAACCCACGTCAGCAGTACACCAATACACATCATTGTCTTTGTAATCAAATACCCAATTCATGGTCATGATGGCACCCAACAAATAACCACCTGTGCTGTGTTGAACACCTTTGGGTTTACCTGTACTGCCTGAAGTATACAAAATAAACAATGGATGCTCTGCACTCACCCACTCAGGCTCACATGTTTTTTCTTGGCCTGCAATAATGTCTTTCCAGAACACATCACGACCTTCAACCATGTTCACTGCTTTATCCGTTCGCTCAAACACCACTACTTTTTCAACACTGGTGCATTCACCACTTTGCAAAGCTTCATCAACCACGGCCTTTAATGCACTGGTTTTGCCGCCACGAACACCTTCATTTGCGGTAATCACCACTTTGGCACCAGCATCAACAATACGGTCTTTCACCGCACCAGATGAGAAGCCACCAAACACCACCGAGTGAATTGCACCCAATCTCGCACACGCTTGCATTGCCACCACGGCATCAGCAACCATGGGCATATACAAAACCACACGATCACCTTTGGTAACACCCAAAGATTTTAAGCCATTGGCCAATTGGCAAACACGTTCATACAATTCTTGGTAAGTTAATTTTTCGCTGCTGCCATCATCTTTTTCATAGATAATCGCCACTTTGTTGCCACGGCTTTCCAAATGACGGTCCAAACAGTTGTAAGAAACATTCAATTGACCATCTTCAAACCATTTGAAAAACGGTGCATTGCTTTCATCCAAAATCTGAGTAAATGGTTTTTTCCAATGAATGTATTCTTTGGCCAAATTGCCCCAAAAGCCTTCATAGTCTTCATTGGCTTGTTCGCACAAAGCATTGTATGCTTCCATACCACTCACATTGGCATGTGCCTTTGCTGCATCACTTGGATAAAAGATACGGTTTTCTTTTAATACTGATTCAATTCCTGACATAAAGTCCTCCTCATGTTTTCGCCGTTTAGGCGGCGCTGCGCCGCCTAAATCCTATCATTTAGTGATCTGATGCTTTCGAGATGCCGATACCCGTCATCGAACGAACATATTGTGCATCAAATCCTGCTTTATCTTGCTTGCCTTGGGCTGAATTGTCTAGCTTAGATACCAACCAAGTCACAATGAAAGTCAAAGGGATGGTAAACAAAGCTGGGTTGCCGTAAGGGAAAATGGGGCTTTCATGGTGTAAAACCGATACCCAAACAGTAGGGCCCAATACAATCAACAAAGCTGCAACTGATAAACCTGTAAAACCACCAACCACTGCACCACGGGTGGTCAAGCCACGCCAGAACATTGACAGCACCAACACAGGGAAGTTAGCTGATGCAGCCAAAGCAAACGCCAAGCCTACCATAAATGCCACGTTTTGGTTTTCAAAAGCGATACCCAATAAGATTGCCAATACACCCAAGCACAATGTGGTTATTTTAGAAACCATCATTTCTTTACGTGGTTCTGCATTGCCTTTTTT
>JASLDB010000151.1 GCA_030151665.1 Neisseriaceae bacterium | reverse complement strand
TGGTATCCCAAAGATATTGTTGAATATGCAAGAAAAAAATTTGCAAGCTCCTTAAAAGAAGAAGTGCGATTGTAGGTTGTTGGAGAAATGGATAATGAATAGATGCCAAGATGCCGATTTTTTTAATAAAAATGCCAAAGAATAGGTCACTCCACGGATACAGATAATGAGGATGGTTTATGCTTGTTTATTAACGGGTATGTTGCGGCTTTAGAGATAAATCATTTAAATGGCCATGGCAGATAGTTTATTATCTGCTACTAATAAAATCGATATGGGGTGTGATGTCTCAATGCTGATTTCAATGGAGGACACCATCCAACATTAAAAGCAGATTGTGGTGATTGCATCTCGTGGCTGGCATTGGCATAATGGCGGCATGAATACCATTACCACAAGCTGGCAGCCTGAAGTGCCTTCCGATTATCCCAATATCGCTGACAAAATTTTGCCGTTGTTGCAGATTAATTCATTGACTCAAGGCTTAAAGCAAGTTTGTGCCGATTTTTCAGTGCGTGTTTTGCATTTGGGCCAGACAACACGAGCGGAAGATGAGGATTGTTTTGTGGTGGACGATGCCTTGTTTTGTCGAGAAGTTGAGTTGCAATTATCAGGTCAGGCAGTTGTATGGGCTCGCAGTGTGTGCTTGCAAAATGCCAAAAATTGGCAGTCAGTATTGGATTGTGGTACACAATCTTTGGGCAGTATTTTGTTTGGTGGGCAAATGCAAGTGGTGCGCAGTGCGTTTGAATATGCTGTGCTGCCTCAGACTCATGTGTTAAGCCAGGCATATCAATCAGCCATCTACGCACGTCGATCTATGTTTACTTGGCAAGGCGAAACCTTGTTATTACAAGAGTGTTATTTGCCCACACTGTTAAACCATCTTGATGGGGTTAATCCATGAGTTTCAAAACCAATATATTAAACTTGTCTTTTTGGCAAGGCCGAATGGATGAATACAAGCAATTAATGCGAGTGGATAAACCCATTGGAACGTATTTATTGTTATGGCCCACTTTTTGGGCGCTCATTATTGCCAGTGATGGGCAGCCAAACTGGCAATGGACCATTTTATTGGCTTTGGGCACGTTTTTAATGCGCAGTGCTGGTTGTGTTATCAATGATTATTTTGATCGAGATTTTGATCATTTGGTTGAGCGCACCAAAAACCGTCCTTTTGCTAGAAATGCGGTTTCAGAAAAAGAAGCATTGCTATTAACGGCTGTTTTGTGTGTATTGGCAGCATTGTGTGTATTGCCCATGAATAATTTAACCAAATTATTGTGCTTACCCGCTTTGTTTTTGGCATTGACTTATCCGAAACTCAAGCGGTTTTTTCCGATTCCTCAATTGTATTTGGGTTTGGCGTTTTCTTTTGGGATACCCATGGCGTTTGCGGCACAAACAGGCACGGTACCTGCCATGGCTTGGCTGATGTATTTGGCCAATATTATTTGGACGCTGGCATATGACACCATTTATGCCATGAGTGATAAAGAAGACGATGAGCGCTTAAATATCCAATCCTCAGCCAAAACTTTTGGTCGATACGATATTTTAATTAGTATGTTAAGTCATGCTGTTTTTTGGGGATTAATGGCTGTAGTTGGTTATTTGATTGATGCCACTTGGCCATATTGGTTGGCATGGTGTGTGGCTGGTGTGCTATTGCTTAAACAGTATTTTGCCATTCGTACCCGAGACCGTTGGGTGTGTTTGCAGCAATTTATTGACAATAATCGAGTGGGAATGGTGATTGCTTTGGGTTTATTGGTTCAATATTGGTTTTAGTAAGCTTTTGATTTTTCAATGTAGTAAAATGTATGGGTGCGTTGGATTAACGTAAATTTTGTGTTTAAATGCACTGTACAATTGTTTAACGGCAGCATCAAGCGTAAAATCGTGCCTTGATTGCATTAAATATAGAGAAGCGAAATATGAGCCTTGTGGGCGATATATTACCAAAACAAAACATCATTTTGGATTTGGATGTTAGTAGCAAGAAACGCATTTTTGAACAAGTGGGTTTGTTACTAGAGAATCAAGCGGGTTTGGCTCGCAGTGATGTTTTTGAATGTTTGTTTGCCCGTGAAAAACTGGGTAGTACAGGTCTAGGTCAAGGCGTAGCGATTCCACATGGTCGTTATGCAGGTTTAAAAGAAGCGGTTGGTGCGTTTATTCGCGTCAAAGAGCCAGTGTTGTTTGATGCGCCAGATGGCAAACCGGTGTCTTTGTTATTTGCTTTATTGGTGCCTGAAAATGCCAATAGCGTTCACCTAGAAGTATTGTCACAATTGGCTGCTAAATTTGCAGTGAAATCCGTTCGAGAAGAATTGATTGCTGCAACTGATGTGGATGCTGTGTGGCAGATTCTAAGCTCAGAAGCGTAAAAATATGCCCAGTATTTCTGTCCGCCAATTGTTTCAAGACAACCAAGCCAAACTGCATTTAACCTGGTCAGCAGGTACTGCTGGTGTGGATAACCGCATTCAAGTCAGTGCAGATAAGCCAACTTTTGCTTTGGTTGGGCATTTGAATTTTATTCACCCCAATCAAGTACAAGTGATTGGTGCTTCAGAAGTGGAGTATTTGAATAAATTGGAGTCGGGTGAAATACGGGCTAATTTGAATGAATTATTTGACCGCTCCATTGCGGTCATTATTGTTGCCAATGATTTGCCTATTCCTTACTTGTTGCGTGACTACTGCCACATGCACAATGTGCCACTGATGACATCCAAGCGTGAAAGCCCTTATTTAATGGATGTTCTGCGCATTTATTTACAACGTGCTTTGGCTGTGTCTACTGTCATGCATGGTGTTTTTTTGGATGTGTTTGAAGTGGGCTTGCTGATTATGGGGCAGTCAGGCTTGGGCAAAAGTGAATTGGCGTTGGAGTTGATTTCCCGAGGTCATGGTTTGGTGGCAGACGATGCGGTGGAAATGTATCGAATTGGTCCTGAGTTCATTGAGGGACGCTGTCCGAAAATGTTGCGTGATTTTTTGGAAGTACGAGGCTTGGGAATTTTGAATATCCGTGCGATCTATGGTGAAACCGCCATTCGACCCAAAAAACAACTTAAGTTGATTATCAATTTGGTGTATGCTGATGACAAATACATGCAAAGTCTGGATCGCTTAAGTATTCATGCCGATTCTCAAGATGTTTTGGATGTGCCGATTCGCAAAGTGAATATTCCTGTTGCAGCAGGGCGTAACTTGGCAGTGTTGGTTGAAGCTGCTGTACGCAATTATATTTTGCAGTTGCGTGGTTTAGACAGTACCAAAGAATTCATTGATCGCCACACGGCGATGCTCAAAGAGGATCACCAAGATGAGAGTAACGCTGATTAGTGGCCTTTCTGGCTCAGGAAAATCCATTGCTCTACGCTTATTGGAAGACCAAGGTTTTTTTTGTGTCGATAATTTGCCAATTGCTTTATTACCCAATTTAATTGAATTGTACCGTGATGGCGGGCAAGTGACCAAATTAGGTATTAGTGTTGATGTCCGTTCTACCAAGAATCCAGAAGAAGTTCTTAAAACCTTGCAAAATATTGAGCATTTGGTTGAGCGCATTGATATTCTGTTTTTGGCTGCTAATGAAGAAGTGTTGCTAAAACGCTTTTCAGAAACCAGGCGCAGCCATCCTTTGGTGAATGAAAGTGCCACTTTGGCAGAAGCTTTGCGTGAAGAGCGGGCATTGTTAGAGCCAATTCGTGAAGTCGCATACAATGTTGATACCTCCATGATGACAGCGCCGAATTTGCGTTATTTTGTGCGCCAATGGTTGAACTTACCCAAGGCATCTTTGTATGTGGTATTTGAATCATTCGGTTTTAAACATGGTTTGCCTGAAGATGTGGATTTCGTTTTTGATGTCAGAAGTTTGCCTAATCCGTTTTATGTGACGCATTTGCGACCATTTACAGGATTGGATGAACCAATACAATCTTTTTTTGCAGAGCACAATCAAGTGGGTGAAATGATTGACGACATCACCCATTTTTTGCAAAAATGGCTACCCAATATTGAGCGAGAGATGAGAAGCTACATCACCATTGGTATTGGTTGCACGGGTGGGCAACACCGATCTGTTTATATTGCAGAGAATTTAGCCAAGCATTTTGCACAAGATTATCAATGTTTGGTGCGTCATCGGCAGTTGGCTTCCATCAAGGCAGAACCCAGTAAACCTGAGTAAACCACATTGAATCATTAATGTGGTTTGCTGACATTATTTTCAGTAGAAAGTTTCATATATGGCCATTCAATGGTATCCCGGGCATATGCACAAAGCCAAAAAAGCGATTGTGGATAGGCTAAAAAATATTGACATGGTGATTGAGGTATTGGACGCACGCTTACCAGCATCAAGTGCCAATCCCTTGCTTAAGCAATTGTCAGGCAACAAGCCTAAATTAAAAATTTTGAATAAACAAGATTTGGCTGATGCTGCCCGTACCCAAGTGTGGTTAGAAGATTATCGTTCACAACAAGCAACCAATGCGATTGCCTTGGATGCTTCCGATCAACAAGCAGCACAAAAATTAATTCGTGCTTGTCGCGAGTTATTACCCAATCGAGGTGGTTTGGATAAGCCATTGCGTGTTTTGATTTGTGGTATCCCCAATGTGGGAAAATCAACCTTGATTAATAGTTTATTGGGCAAGAAGACAGCCAAAACAGGCAATGAGCCGGGCATTACCAAGGCTGAGCAGCGTTTGTTTTTGGCAGATGATTTTTGGTTATATGACACCCCTGGGATGTTGTGGCCGAAAATTATTGTCGAAGAAAGTGGTTATAACTTAGCCGCCAGTGGGGCTGTGGGCCGCAATGCCATGGATGAAGAAGAAGTGGCAACTGTTTTGCTTGAGTACTTGATTGAGCATTACCATGATGAATTGGTGGCGCGTTATAAGTTGGCTGATGTGATAGAAGAAGATTGGCAAGCCAGTGAGTATTTGGTGGGCATCGCCAAAAAACGAGGTGCTATTTTGCCAGGTAAGCGCGTGGATTACCAAAAAGCGGCTGAAATTGTTTTGACCGACTTTCGCGATGGTCAAATTGGTCGAATCACTTTGGAAACCCCTGAGCAGTGGGGACGTTGGTTGGATATTGGCAAGAAGCGTGAAGCCATTGTTCAAGCCGAGCGTGAAGCGCAAAAGAAGAAAAAAGGTTAGTCAATGGCCTTGGATGCAGAAAGCCTGATTGAAGCGGCATTATTGACGCAAGGTGAGCCATTGAGCGAAAAGTATTTGCGAACCTTAAGCACGCCAGCAATTTCAGCCGATAAATTGATTGATGTTTTGGCAATGTTACAATTGCGTTGGCAAAACAGAGCAATGAGTTTGGTCAAAAGCGCCGAGGGTTGGCGCTTTCGTTTGGATGACGAAGCCATGACATTGCTCAGTGAAGTACACGAACAAAAAGCCCCACGTTATTCTCGTGCGGTTATGGAAACCTTGGCCATTATCGTGTACCAGCAACCCGTTACCCGTGGTGATATTGAAGCCATTCGTGGTGTAACGGTTTCAAGCCATATCATTCAAACCTTGCAAGAGCGAGGTTGGATTGAAAGCGTTGGCCAACGTGAGAGCTTGGGTCGCCCAACATTGTGGGCGACAACAATGCAGTTTTTAAGTGATTTTCAACTTAATTCTCTGCATGATTTACCCCCTTTAACCGAGTTGGGCGAACTAATCGTGCCCAATCATAGCCTTCCTGCCGCTGAAAATGTCGCAGAAGAACCTCAAGCCACGCTTGATGTTAGGAGTCAACATGAAAACCAAGATAACCAAACGCTCGTTCCGTGATGGCGTTTCCACTACCGCCAAAAAGAAAGCACCGCGTAAAGCCAGTATTACTGAGAAAAAACGCGTAGCTGCTGTTGAAGCGGGTACAGCCAAAGTCAATAAGCCAGTTAAAGCACGTGTTGCGCCAGCCAAACGCTTGGTTGTGCGTCGACATAATCAAGAAGTGTTAACCAAATCTCGTGCATTGCGTGAGCGCCGTGTGGACATAGCAGAAATCGAACCTGTTCGTATCCAAAAAGCTTTATCAGCTTCTGGTGTCGGTTCTCGTCGTGAGATGGAGCAGTGGATTCACCAAGGTTTGGTTAAAATCAATGGGAAAGTCGCACAATTGGGTGACAAAGTGGGCCCAACGGATCACGTTGAAGTGCGTGGTAGCCACATTAAATTAAAATGGCCAGACCGTTTGCCACGCATCTTGTTGTACTACAAACAAGAAGGTGAAATTGTGAGTCGTGATGATCCACAAGGTCGTGTAACCATTTTTGATCGCTTACCACAAGCACAAAATAGCCGTTGGGTGGCGATTGGACGTTTGGACGTTAATACCAGTGGCTTGTTGATTTTAACCACTTCTGGTGAGTTGGTTAATCGTTTTGCTCACCCTAGTTTTGAAGTTGAGCGCCATTATGCTGTACGTGTTTTGGGTGAATTAACACCTGAGCACCGTGAAATGTTGCTAGAAGGTGTGATGCTTGAAGATGGTGTTGGTAAATTTGAGCGAATGTCAGAACAAGGTGGCGAGGGTGCGAATAAGTGGTATGAAGTGGTCATTAAAGAAGGTCGTAACCGTGAAGTACGTCGTATTTTTGAACATTTGGGTTTAACGGTTAGCCGTTTGGTTCGTGTTGGTTTTGGTCCAATTGCCTTGCCCAATCGTTTGAAACGTGGTCAGTTTTACGAATTGACTGAGTTAGAAGTAAGTTATGTGATGCGTGAAGTGGGTCTGGGCGTGCCTGGCGATTACTACTAATATACGGTATTTTGTGAAAATGGCGCTTTAAGCGCCATTTTTTATGTTGCATCGTCATCCAGTGTTTGTAAAAAATGCAGTTTTTCTGCCAATTTGATTTCTAAGCCTCGGTTCACTGGTTGGTAAAATGCGGGCTCTTCCACACCATCTGGCATATAGGTTTCTCCTGCAGCATAGGCATGGGGTTCATCATGGGCATATCGATAGGCTTTGCCATAACCCAATTCTTTCATGAGTTTGGTGGGGGCATTGCGTAAATGCACGGGTACGGCATGACTGCCTTCTTTTTTAACATAAGCCATGGCTTCGTTAACAGCTTTGTATCCTGCGTTGCTTTTTGGGGCGCTGGCCAAGTACAACACTGCTTGACCCAAAGCCAATTCCCCTTCAGGAGAGCCTAGGCGTTCGAACGTGGTGGCTGCATCATTGGCTATTTGTAATGCACGAGGATCTGCTAAACCAATATCCTCCCAAGCCATGCGTACGATGCGTCTGGATAAATAACGAGGATCTGCACCACCATCAATCATGCGGCAAAACCAATACAAAGCTGCATTGGGATGAGAACCACGTACCGATTTATGCAGTGCTGATATTTGGTCGTAGAATTGGTCACCGCCTTTATCAAACCGCCTAACTTGGCTACCCAAAATGGACTGTAAAAAATGGGTATCAATCTGTTGAATGCTTTGATTGCTGGCGGCATTGAATACTTGTTCTAATGTGTTGAGTAGTCGTCGGGCATCGCCATCAGCTAAAGCGATAATGGCTGTTTGAGCGGCTTCATCAAGTATTAAATGCTGGTACTCCGGTAATGACAAAGCTTTTTGGGTCAGATTGCTCAAGTCCGTTGTTTGCAAGGCGGTGAGTGTGTAAACCGCAGCACGACTTAATAAAGCTGGATTGACTTCAAACGAGGGGTTTTCTGTGGTGGCACCAATAAATGTTAATAAACCACTTTCAACAAAAGGCAAAAAAGCATCTTGTTGGGATTTATTAAACCGGTGTACCTCATCCACAAACAAAATAGTGGCTTTGCCTTGTTGCAATGCCATTTGCGCTTCTTCAACTGCTTGGCGAATGTCTTTAACACCACTAAAAACTGCGGATAAAGGAATAAATTTGGCTTGGAAACTTTTGGCTAAGATTCTGGCCAAGGTGGTTTTGCCCACGCCAGGTGGGCCCCATAGCAACATGGAATGCAATTGTTCGCTATCAAGGGCAATGCGCAGTGGTTTACCATCGCCCACCAAGTGTTGCTGACCAATAATGTCGTCCAATGTTTGGGGGCGAAGTCGTTCTGGCAAAGGTGCTTTGGGGCTTTGGCTAAATAAATCTGCGCTCATGGATTGTGATTTGACAAGATAAAGACCATGAATTGTAACAAATTCAAGGCATCTTGTTCAGCTCAACTTGGCTTGGTGCAAAAAAGACACCATTGGGCAAAAAAGATTGCTTTTCGGGTACACGGTGGCGGCAATCTACGCTAGACTTATGGGGAAGAAAATTACTTGTTTGACTTAACCTAAAAGCGTAAAGCAGAAATAGACATTATGAAATACATCAGTACCCGTGGCGAAACCGCCCACATGAAGTTTACCGAAGTGTTATTAATGGGCTTGGCACCAGACGGTGGTTTGATGATGCCTGCCGAATACCCAAAAATTGACGAGCACACTTTGGCTATGTGGCGTGACTTAAGTTATGCCGATTTGGCATTTGAAATCATGCAATTGTTTATTGATGATATTCCTGCCGCTGATTTGCGTACCTTGGTGAAAAATACCTACCGTGAAGACGTCTTTGGTAGCCAAGACATTACCCCTGTTCGCACCTTAAGCGATGGCATCAAGGTTCAAGCATTGTCAAATGGCCCAACTTTGGCCTTTAAAGACATGGCGATGCAATTTTTGGGCAATGTTTTTGAATATGTTTTAAAACGCGATGGCAAACAGTTGAATATTTTGGGCGCAACAAGTGGTGACACAGGTAGTGCAGCTGAATATGCCATGCGTGGCAAAGAAAATATCAATGTTTTTATGTTGTCACCAGAAGGCAAAATGAGTGCATTTCAGCGCGCACAAATGTACAGCTTGGCTGATAAAAACATTCACAATATTGCCGTTGATGGTTTATTTGATGATTGCCAAGACATTGTCAAAGCAGCACAAAGCGATGCGCACTTTAAAGAAAGCCTGCACATTGGCACGGTGAACTCCATTAACTGGGCCCGTGTTGTGGCGCAAGTCGTTTATTATTTTAAAGGGTATTTTTTAGCAACCAATACCAATGAAGAAAAAATCAGTTTTGCAGTACCAAGTGGTAACTTTGGTAATGTTTGTGCAGGTCATGTTGCTCGCATGATGGGTTTGCCTATCCATCGATTGATTGTGGCAACCAATGAAAACAATGTACTAGATGAATTCTTTAAAACAGGAGTGTATCGTCCTCGTACATCAGAACATACTTTTATTACGTCTAGCCCATCAATGGACATTTCCAAAGCCTCTAATTTTGAGCGTTTTGTTTTTGATTTAGTGGGTCGTGATAGCACCGAAGTGAATGCACTTTGGGCCGAAGTGGGTGTGGGCAAGGGCTTTAACTTGCACTTTATGCAAGACAAAATCAACCATGCTTATGGCTTCGTTTCGGGTGCCAGTACCCACCAAGATCGTTTGAATACCATTAAAGCTGTATATGCAGCAGGAGATGGTTTTATTGATCCGCATACTGCCGATGGCATTAAAGTGGCACGTGAAGTGCGAGAAGCGGGTGAAACCATTGTGTGTTTGGAAACCGCTTTAGCAACCAAGTTTGATGCCACTGTGCACGAAGCCTTGGGTAGTGATGTGGCGATTCCAAGACCACAAGCATTGGCAGATTTAGAATCTCGTGAGCAATTTGTTAGCAATTTGCCCAATAGTGTGGATGCGGTTAAAGCCTTTATGCGTGAGAAATTGGCATCGGCTTAAAATGGCATTTGGTTCAGTAAAAGCCCGCAAGTGTATCTTGTGGGCTTTTTTAATATTGCTTGCATCAACACAGCCATGATTGGATTAGCGCGGTTTTGTGAGCTATATATTGAAAATTTAGAATAATTAATCTAATCTTAAAGGGACTTAACAGAATATGGAGTGGACATTCATTGTTTAACAACCGCTTTTACCTTACAATATCGGGTTTGATGCTATTTTGAAAAGTGATCGCTTCTGCATGGAAAATGATCGTAAAGAGCAAGCGACAAGCTTGGAGTTGTATTTGCGCTTAGGTGGCTACCTAAAGGGGTATTGGAAAGTGTTTTCCATCTCATTGGTGGCGATGGTGATTGCTGCTGCCACTGAGCCATTGTTTGTGTCTTTGCTAAAACCTTTGATTGACGAAGGTTTTGTAGAGAAAAATGCCCAAGCCATGAATTGGATCCCATTGGCCATTATTGGCTTATTTGTGGTGCGTGGTTTCTTTTCTTATGTGAATATTTATACCACCAGTTTTTTATCAGGGCATTTGGTGCAAAAATTGCGCTCTGAAATGTTTGATAAAATGCTGCGTTTACCTGTTTCTTATTTTGGTGACAACCCTAGCGGTCGGGTGATGTCAAAAGTTCTGAATGATGCCAATCAAATTTCCCAAGCGGGTTTTAACATTATTACAGTGACAGTCAAAGATGGTGTCACTGTGATTGGTTTGATGGGTTTGTTGTTATACCATGATTGGCAGTTGACGCTGATTACTTTAGGTTGTTTGCCTGTTGTGACCGTGTGTGTGAAATACGTGAGCAAACGCTTACGTCGTCTATCACGCATCAATCAGTCACAAATGGGGCGCATGACGCAGGTTTTAAACGAATCAATCGATTGTGCCAAAGTGGTGAAAATTTATGGTGGTCAATCACGTGAGGGTGCTCAGTTTGATGATGCGGCCAAAGCTGTTCGCATCAACAATGTTAAACAAGAGGCAACCTCTGCCATTAGCACAGGTGTCACCCAGTTGATTATTGCCACTGCCTTGGCGGCGATTTTGTATTTTGCGGCACAACGAGCACGTCAAGATGCCTTTTCTGCGGGTGCTTTTATGTCGTTTTTATCAGGTATGTTGATGTTATTCCAACCTGTTAAGCGCATTACCAGCATGACACAGTCTTTGCAACGTGGCTTGGCTGCAGCAGAAAGTGTTTTTGGCTTTTTGGATGAAGAAGGTGAAAAAGACCAAGGCAAGAAAACATTGACGGCAGTGGATGGCGACTTGTGCTTTGAAAATGTGGTATTTCGCTACCCAGATTCAGAAACCAATAGTATTAATGGCCTTAATTTAACCATACACCGTGGTAGCATGGTGGCATTGGTGGGGGCTTCTGGTTGTGGTAAGACCACATTGGCCAATATGATTCCTCGCTTTTTTGACCCCACTTCTGGTGCCGTCACTTTGGCAGGGGTGGATATTGGCGATTATTCTTTAAAGAGTTTGCGCAACAGCATGGCATTGGTTAGCCAAGATGTGGTGTTATTCAATGACACAGTGGGCAATAATATTGCTTATGGGCAATTGGCGGATTCGGTAACTGAAGAGCAGATTATTGCTGCGGCTAAGGCTGCTAATGCATGGCAATTCATTGAAAAAATGCCAGACGGTTTGAATACCTTAATTGGTGAAAACGGCATGAAGCTGTCTGGTGGCCAACGACAACGATTAGCGATTGCGAGGGCTTTATTAAAGAATGCACCCATTTTGATTTTAGATGAAGCAACCAGTGCATTGGATACTGAATCAGAACGATTGGTCCAAGCAGCGCTGGATAATTTGATGCAAGACAGAACCACGATTGTGATTGCTCACCGTTTAAGCACGATTGAGCATGCAGACAAAATTGTGGTGATGCATGCAGGGGAAATAGTCGAAGAAGGTCGACATGAAGCATTATTGGCCAAACAAGGTCGATACGCCAGTTTGCATGCCATTCAGATTGATGAGCCTAATCAATCGGCATCGTGATCGACACGATATAGACAACGACTACCACAGAAACAAACACGATTAATTTTATTTTTTGGAAAGTGTGAATCATGGCAGCATTCAATACTGTTAAAGTTTTATCAGTGCATCACTGGACTGAGGCATATTTTAGTTTTACTTGCGAGCGCGATGATAGCTTGCGATTTGAAAATGGCCAATTTGTGATGATTGGTTTAATGGTTGATGGCAAACCCTTGATGCGTGCTTATAGCGTTGCCAGTGCCAACTGGGAAGAGCATTTGGAGTTCTTTAGTATTAAAGTACAAGATGGTCCATTGACCAGTCGCTTGCAACATCTTAAAGAAGGCGATGAAATCTTGGTTAGTAAAAAGCCAACAGGTACTTTGGTGGTGAGCGATTTAAACCCAGGTAAAAATTTGTACCTATTGTCAACTGGTACAGGCTTGGCACCATTTTTGAGTGTAACCAAAGACCCCGAAGTGTATGAACAATTTGATAAAGTTATTTTGATTCATGGTGTTCGTTACAAAAAAGATTTGGCTTATTATGATCATTTCACCAATCAATTGCCAAATCATGAATTTATCGGTGACATTGTTAAAGAGAAGTTGATTTATTACCCGATTGTTTCTCGCGAAGAAGCAGAACACCAAGGTCGTTTAACCAACTTAATGCGCAGTGGCAAATTATTTGAAGACATTGGCTTGCCAATGATGAACCCTGAAACTGACCGTGCGATGATTTGTGGTGGCCCTGCGATGTTAAAAGACACTGCAGCCATGTTAGATGAGTTTGGTTTGACCGTGTCGCCTAAAACAGGTCAACGTGGTGACTATGTGATTGAGCGCGCATTTGTGGGTGAGTAAAATCACAGGTATTTAAAATAACATTGTAACAAAGAAGAAATAGAGCAAAATGGATTCTACATTGGTAACCTTGCTCAAGGTATTACTGCCTTTATTCATCGGTTTTCTAATTCACCTTAGAAAACCGATGTTTTTGTCTTGGGTAAATCTGGGCGTGAGTTGGATTATTTATATTATCCTTACCTTAATGGGCATGGGTCTTGCCCAATTGGATAATATTTTTGCCCAAATGGGCAGTATTGTGGGTTCAGCCACCGTGGTTTTTGTGGTGGTGATGGGTTGTAATCTGATTGCCTTGATGATTTACGATAGACGGTTGAATAAAGTTATTATGGGTGAGGAGGGTGCAGCGGCCTCCAAGGGCAATTTATGGGAAGCTTTTTCAGGTTCGATTAAACAAGTATCTTGTGTTGTTTTGGGCTTGTTTGTTGGTTTATTGTTGCCAAATGAATGGCAACCACCACATGACTTGGTGAGTGTCGCTTTGGGCATTTTGTTGTTTTTGATTGGTGTGCAATTGCGCAGCAGTAATATCAGCTTTCGCCATGTGTTTTTCAATAAACATGGCATTATCACTGCCGTGATTTTTGTGGTCAGCTGCTGGGTGGCTGGTATTTTGGTGGCATTATTATTGAAAGTACCTGTTTCACAAGGTTTGGCGGTGACATCTAGTTATGGTTGGTATTCACTTTCGAGCATTATCATGACCAATAATTATGGACCATTGTGGGGTGCGATCGCATTGACCAACGACTTAGCACGAGAAATATTTGCTTTGGTCATGATTCCGGTGTTGATGCGCCGTTATGGTATGGCAGCCGTGGGCAGTGGTGGAGCAACCAGTTTGGATTTTGTTTTACCCGTCATTCAGCGTTCAGGTGGTATCGAAATGGTGACTGTGGCGATTAGTTTTGGTTTTATTGTGAATATTTTAGCACCTGTTTTAATGCTATTTTTCGCAAATAGTGGTTGGTAACAGCTTAGCGCTTTGAATTGTTGCAATATTATTAATATTTGCGTGAATACGAACAATTTGGCACAATAGAACTATATCTAATCACAACCAGTGTTGAGTATTATGCCAAGTCGTCCACCACGTCATGAGAGAATCATCACCTTAATTAAAGAGCATGGTTTTATGCCGATTGAAGAATTGGCCAAAACTTTGGATGTTACACCACAGACTGTCCGCCGCGATATCAATCAGCTGTGTGAAGAGAATATCTTGCGACGCTACCACGGTGGTGCAGCATTGGGCAGTAGCATTGAAAACGATGATTATTATTCTCGCAAAGACCGTTTGCAGAATGAAAAAACGCACATTGCCGAGTTGATTGCAGATCACATCCCAGATAACTCTTCTTTGTTTATGGGTATTGGCACAACAGTGGAAGCTGCTGCCATTGCCTTGACCAAAAAACACAAAGGCTTGTGTATTATCACCAATAATATTCATGTGGCGTCGATTGTATCTGCACGCAATGATTTTACGGTGATGATTACATCAGGTGTCGTTCGGGCAGCAGATGGTGGTATTACTGGTGTGGCGACGTTGGATTTTATTAACCAATTCAAAGTGGACTATGCAATTTTAAGCTCTGCCAGTGTGGAAGCAGATGGTTCATTATTGGACTTTGACTACAAAGAAGTCAGTGTGGCGCAAGCGATGATGGAAAATGCTCGCCATCGCTATTTGGCAGTTGATCACAGTAAATTCAATCGCAACGCTTTGGTGCGCATGGGCCATGTTACCGATTTTAATTCGCTCTTCACTGATTCTCGCCCATCGGATGTGATGCAGCGTCGCCTTGAAGATGCTGGTGTTAAGTGGTATTTGGCTGATAAAGAAGACGAATAAAATGAAATTGTAAAAAGCCATGGTGATTTTCCATGGCTTTTTTGTGATCAATTTTACGCCAAAGCGGTTAATTTAATTTCAACTTTCCATTCGGCAACGGCCAATTTCGCTTCGACACAGGCACGAGCTGGTGCCATGTTGACATTGCACCAAGCATCCCAAGCTTCATTCATTAGTGCATAATCGGCCATGTCGGTTACATAGATCGTTGCTTCTAAAATCTTTTCTTTGCTTGAGCCAAGCGTTGCCAATAAAGCATCAATTTGATCCAGTACATTGGCAGTTTGTGCTTTGGCATCGGCATCCAAATTGGTGGGTACTTGACCTGCCAAGAAAATAAAGCCATTGGCGATAACAGCTTCAGCTAGGCGGTGGTTGGCATCATGGCGTACAATAGACATGGATTATCCTTTCATTTAAAGAGGCAAATTTTAGCACAATGATTTGTGTTCCTTGCCAAAGTTTAGAAAAAATACCATGAGTAAAGCACAATACCCAGTTACCCAAGCCATTCGTTTTTTGCGTAGCCACAAAGTGGCATTTGAACCTTTTGAATACGATTATGTGGAAAAAGGGGGGACTAGCCAATCAGCACAAGTTTTGGGTGTTGATGAGCATGTGGTGATTAAAACCATTGTCTTGCAAAATGAAAACAAAGAAGGCTTGGTGGTATTAATGCATGGCGACAAGCATATTTCTACCCGAAATTTGGCTAGACAATTGGGCATGAAGCACATCGAGCCAGCCAAACCTGAACAAGCCAATAAATGGAGTGGTTATTTGGTCGGTGGAACAAGCCCATTTGGTTTGAAAAAAGCGTTACCAGTTTACGCTGAAAAAACCATTTTCGACTTGGAAAAATTTTATATCAATGGTGGTAAAAAAGGCTTTTTGGTCGCAGTGGGCCCAGAAGCTCTATTGGCTTTACAAGCCAAAGTCGTCGAAGTCGCTACGGAAGTCTGAATCCCATTCTCGCCAACTGTCCATGGCCGCACTAATGGCATCCATGCCAAAGCCACGATAAGCAAGAAAGCGCATTTGCTTGGCACGTTCTTCGCGACTCGTGGGGGATTGTTTGAACTTCTTGTGCAGAACATTGATAGCCGCTTCTTGTTCTTCTTCTCGGCTAGGCAAAACATCTTGAATAATTTCATCATCGACGCCATTGGTTGATAGTGCTTGTCTTAGGCGGCGATTACCATGTTTATAGCTTTTGCTGTGTACCATCATTTCGGCATAGCGACTATCAGACTGCCATTCGCGTTGTGCCAAGTCATCGAGTAGGGCATCAATAACCGCTATGTCTTCTTCAAATGGCATCAGTTTTTTTTTCAGTTCTGCTCGACTGTACTCGCGCCGTGACAAATAATCCACGGCGCGAGAGCGTAATGAGCGTTCAGGACGATCAGTCATTGATGATGTCTTTGCTAAGCCAGCCTTTGTCATGTAAATCAGTAATGGCATGAATAATCAAATCAGGTTTGGTTTGCATATCTTGGTTTAAGACGTCAATATCAGCATAACCATAATCCACTGCAACCGCCATGGCACCGGCTGCTTTGGCTGCTAACATATCATTTTTTGAGTCACCAATCATAATCAATTCACTTGGGGTGATGT
>JASLDB010000147.1 GCA_030151665.1 Neisseriaceae bacterium | reverse complement strand
GTTTTGGTGTGTGATGGTATTTGAGCTTGTGGCATTAATGAATCCAAGCAATAGCCATGTGTATTATTTGTATGCAATTACAGGCAGTTTATTACTTGCTGCGACAGTGGCGAGAGCCAGTCATTGGCCTGCGCTAGCTTATTTGGCAGCAGCTGTGGCACCTATTTCCGCTGTTATATTTGTGATCAGTCATTTTGATGTGCATGGCATGATGATGTGGTTTGCTTGGTTGGCAATTGGTATCACCCATTTGTTGGTATTGAAAATATTGGATGATACATTAATCAAAAGATATTTAGCCCATTATCATTTAATCGGGATTTTGTTTTTAACTGTGGTTGGTAGCACAGGGCTTTTTGATGCAATGCAGACACTGGGTACGCATCAGCAGACGTGGTTGTGGTTGTCCTGGATCATACTACCCAATTTGTACATGGGCTTAATGGCGATGGATATAGACTTACCTTGGCCCATTGCGGCTTTTTCAAAGACATATCGACAAAGGGCTACATTGCTTTTGGCTGTGGCATTGTTGTGCTGGTATTGGGTTGCCAATTGGGTATTAGATGGGCAAAATGGGCTGATGCCATATCTTCCGATTTTTAATCCATTGGAGTTGGGTTTATTATTGACGTTGGCTAATGCCATATTTTATGGTTATCGTTATTGGGAAGATTTGCCAGTTCGGGCCAATCTACATGCATTTTTGGGTGCGTCTTTGTTTGCGTTTGTCACTGCTGCGGTCTTCCGTGCCAGTTACCATTATGCAGAAGTGCCTTTTGAAATAAAGATTCAAATGCAATCCATGGTAGTACAAGCCAGTTTGTCAATTTTATGGACGATTATTGCACTTGCTTTGATGATTATTGGTCATAAGCACAGTGGACGTTCACTGTGGTTAGTGGGTGCTGGTTTGATTGCAGTGGTGGTGGTGAAATTGTTCTTTGTCGAATTGGGCAATAGTGGTGGTATTGAACGCATTGCATCGTTTATTGTGGTGGGTATATTATTGCTTATTGTGGGTTATTTTGCACCGCTACCGCCAAAAGAGGGCATAGAGAAATAATGAGATATCACCATTTTGTTTGTTGTTATCTAAGTGTATTGTTCTAGACATAATCAATCAGAACAATACACTTGGATAAACCTGTGTTCGATGTTTTCTTTGGATGTATAAAAGGGATTACAAATGAATTTTGGTCTCTGTTTTGGTGTAATTCATGACAAATTGGCTTTTGAATTCCCTCACATTGTTATCAGTATTCAATGAACGGCGTGTGAACGCATGGTATTCATCCATGCTTTTGGCATGCACCAGTAATACATAATCAAAATCACCAGATACTTCAAAACAGCTCATGACCAAGTCTTCATCCTCCATGAGTTTTTCAAATGTTTCAATTAAGACCGTATTTTGTTTGTCCATTTGTACGGTGACAAAAATACTCAATGGTCTGCCCACCGCTTCAGGATTGACCACCACGATTTGCTTCACGATAATGTTTTGTTCTTGCATGATTTGAATACGGCGCTGGCAAGTGGTGATGGTTGAGTGCACCCGTTCAGCCAGTATTTTTAAAGAAATACTGGCATCATGTTGCAGTTCATTTAGAATGGCTCGGTCAAGTTTGTCAATTTTATACATGGTATTGGAAAAAAATTTCAATATGGGTATTTAAATAGGAAAAATAAATTTTAAGACGGCAAGAATAGGAAAATATTGGGTGCTTAAGGTTTTATAATAACAATTATTTCCAAAAATTAACAATACTATCTTGAGGAACACATGAGAAACGAACAAAAAGGGGTCATGGCGGCATTGGGCTCTAATATTTTATTTGGGGTTTTGTATCTGTATGCCGGTTGGTTGCAACCATTAACAGGAACAGCAGTATTCGCTTGGCGCATGGTCACCATGCTGGTGGGCTTGATTGCATTGATGTTTATCATGCAAGGTTGGCAAGAGATGAAACGGTTTTGCTTGTCTTTGGGGCGTGACAAGAAAAAATGGCTAATGTTTGTTCTGCCCACGCCGATTGTGGCTAGCCAATTGTGGTTATTTATGTGGGGGCCAGTCAATGGTTACGGTGTTGATGTGGCCATGGGCTATTTTTTATTTCCCTTAATGATGGTTTTGGCAGGTCGTATCCTTTTGGGTGAGCGCTTGAGTATATTACAAACCTTGGCTGTGACTTTGGCATTGTTAGCGGTTGGCAATGAGTTTTTCCGTACCCACACATTTTCATGGGTAACAGCTTGGGTTTTTGGGACATATCCTATTTATTATATTATGCGGCGCATGTTAAAAGTCCCTGCATTAACTGGTTTATTAATGGATTTATTGATTATTTTCCCATTTGCCTTGTTGTATTTGGTGTGGCAAGGGTTTAATGCCGATATATTGGCCAGTATGCCATTAAAGTACAGTATTTTATTGCCTATGCTTGGATTGATAAGTGCCGCCGCAATGTTTTTAAATCTTATTGGGGTGAGATTATTGCCTGTGAGCTTATTTGGCATGTTAAGCTATCTTGAGCCTTGTATCTTATTTCTATTGGCCATAATCGTGTTACAAGCACCAGTACAGGCTGAAGCCATCTGGACTTATGTTTTAATTGCCATGGGATTGGTCTTGATGTTATTGGATGGTGTTCGCAAAATGGGTCTGTTTAAAAAATGGCTGAATCGGTATAAGTGGGTGTGAGGTTGCCATTAAAAATGGCTGTGCCCGAAGAGCACAGCCATTTTTGTATTTTATGTTGTTTACTTTTGTTGTGATTGAATCACTTTCATGCCAGTTGACACCAAACCAGCAATGTCAGCAACATTGGCAGGCATAATCATGGTGTTGCTTTCTTTGGCTAATTTACCAAAGGCTTCAACATATTGCTCAGCTACTTTTAGATTGATGGCTTCATTGCCGCCTGGTTCTTGAATAGCACTGGCAACATGGCGAATGGAGTCAGCTGTTGCAGAAGCCACCATGCGCATGGCTTCAGACTCACCTTGTGCTCGGTTAATTTGGGCGACTTTTTCACCATTTGAAGCATTGATGGCAGCTTGTGCTTCACCTTCTGAGCGTTGGATTTCGGCTTCACGTTGACCAGTAGCCAAGTTGATTTGCTCAATTTTTAAGCCTTCAGATTGGGCAATACGGGCTCTTTTTTCACGCTCAGCGGTAATTTGTGCTTGCATTGATTGCAAAATTTCATGCGGTGGTACCAAATCTTTAATCTCATACCGCAACACTTTGACCCCCCAAGAAGTTGCCGCTTCATCTAAGGCAGTTACCACTGTATGGTTAATGTCGTCACGCTCTTCAAAGGTTTTATCCAACTCCATGCGACCAATGACAGAGCGCAAAGTGGTTTGGGCCAATTGAGTAATGGCAATCACATAATTACTAGAGCCATATGAAGCCAATTTGGGGTCAGTCACTTGAAAGTACAATATTCCATCGACGGTTAACTGCGTATTGTCGCGAGTAATACAAACTTGGCTAGGGACATCCAATGGTATCTCTTTTAAGGTATGGCGGTAGGCAACACGATCAACAAACGGAATCAAAAAATTCAAACCAGGTGTTAACACAGTATGAAAACGACCCAAACGCTCCACAACAATGGCTTCTTGCTGGGGAACGATTTTGAATGAAAGATAAGCCATGACAATGGCAGCGACCAAAAGCAAAACGGGAATGCTAAAAATATTTAACATATTTTTCCTTTATGGGTTAATAAAGCAATAACTGAAATGTAGGCACATTTTAGCGTGGTTGGCTTGACTCAAAAATGCCATGCAAATTTTTCTGTAAGTAAAATTTTTGACCAGCGCTTGGGTAGTTATCCAACTGGCCAAAAATGGTATAGCCATGTTTTTGATAAAATGGCAGTGCTTGGAAATTAAAAGTATCTAGTTCCACAAATTCGGCACCACGTGTCACGGCTGCTTCTTCCAATGCAAACAGTAATCGCGTGCCTAATCCTTGCATACGCAGATATTCATCGACCCAAAGGTAACGAATGCGTAGCCATTTTCCCAAAATATCACCATAAATGCCCGCTAATTTTTCGCCATTTTGCTCATGAAATAT
>JASLDB010000174.1 GCA_030151665.1 Neisseriaceae bacterium | reverse complement strand
CACGGGGATTCGAACCCCGGTTGCCGCCGTGAAAGGGCAGTGTCCTAGGCCTCTAGACGATGGGCGCCTTGTGTGTTTCATGGTGTATGAAGCACATTTAGAGGATGAGTATGGTAATGTTGGTGATGGCTTCTGTCAATGGATATAGGTCGTTCTAGCCTATTTTGTGGTTTAAGTTGATGAAATATATTAAGATTAATTTTTATTTTGTTTGGTTTCGTGCATGTCATATTCAAGGTACAATATTGCTTGATTGAAGAGGCTAAGTGAGTGGTATGAATATTTTAATTTGCAATGATGATGGGTATTTTGCTGAGGGTATCCGTACCTTGGCTGCGGTGGTGGCTGAGTTTGCCAATGTTCGTGTGGTTGCACCTGATCAAGATCGAACCGCTGCTAGCAATTCTTTGACCTTGGATAGACCATTGCAGATGAAACAAGCGCCAAATGGTTTTTATTTCGTCAACGGCACACCCACAGATTGTGTACACATTGCTTTGCATGCTTTGCCCGATTTTAAGCCTGATATGGTGTTTTCAGGGATTAATCATGGTGCCAATATGGGTGATGATACTTTGTACTCCGGAACAGTAGCTGCTGCAACTGAAGCCCATTTAATGGGTATTCCCAGTGTGGCATTTTCATTGTGCGATAAATCAGAACAATATTGGGAAACTGCTCGCCATGTGGTTTGGCAATTTGCCCAGTATTTTACCCAAAACCCACCCAAGGCTAACTTGTTGTGGAATGTGAATATTCCCAAAGTATCCATACAGGATTTACAAGGTATTCAAGTGACTCGACTGGGTCGTCGTCATCATGTACAAAGCGTACAAACCATTCACCATCCTCGTGGGCATGAGATGTATTGGATTGGGCCGCCTGGTGAGGCTTTGGATAATCATGAGGGCACCGATTTTGCAGCCAATGCAGCTGGTTTTGTGACAGTTACCCCTTTGGCCATTGATTTAACCGCTTATCCTGACTTGGCCTCAGTGCAAAAATGCATGACAGGACTGGCGTTGTAATGACAAGACATCATCCACAGTGGTCTGGTTTTGAGCTTCGCAAGGAACGCATGGTTAATGAGCTGCAATTGTTGGGTATACAAAACCCCATGGTGTTGCAGGCGATGTTATCGGTTCCTCGGCATTTATTTGTTGAAGAGGCACTGCGTTCTCGTGCTTATGATAATATGTCTTTGCCATTGGGCTTAGGGCAGACAATTTCTCAACCCTATACCGTCGCCAAAATGACTGAATTGCTGTTGGGCCAACACAAAACACCAATGAATAAGGTTTTAGAGATTGGAACGGGTTGTGGTTACCAAACAGCTGTTTTGTATAAAACACAGCAAATTAAAGATATTTACTCGATAGAACGCTTGCCTGATTTACATGAGCAAGCGAAAAAGAATTTGCGCCAAGCTGATGCGGTTATGGCCCGACTGGTATGTGGTGATGGTTATTTGGGTTTACCCAAAGAAGCACCATTTGATGGCATTATCGTCACAGCAGCGCCTAAGTCTGTGCCAGTTGATTTATTACAACAGTTGGCAGTAGGGGGGCGTATGGTTTTGCCCATTGATGAAGGCAGTGTACAATATTTGTGGCTTATTGAAAAAGAAGCAACTGGTTTTCGTGAGACGTGTATCCAGCGCGTGAATTTTGTGCCTTTGGTGCAAGACAAGTTTGTGGGAAAAACCGCTAAACGTTAAAGTTTTAAAATTAAATTGAAATACTAATCAAATTACATTAAATATGGCTCTCAATACGATGGCAATGGTTTAGGTGGGTAAAAATGAAAAAAAAGATATTCAGCCGATGTGGTTTATTGGCATTAACGGTTATGGTGTTAAATGCCTGTTCTGCAATGAAACAAGAACCATCCCCAATTGAGACGGGTGGCAATGTTAATCAGCCATCTGGTGTGGGTGGTGAGTATGTTGATAATAATCCTTATGGTACCAGTCAAATCGGTGGCACAGGACAAGTGGTTACACCACCAGTAACCTATCCTAGTACAGGACAAACAGCGACATATGTTGGCTCATATGCACCTGTGAACATCCATGCTGCAACCCATACTGTGGTTGCAGGTGATACTGTTTATAATATCAGTAAGCGTTATCAAATTAGCCAAGACAGTGTGCGCTCTTGGAATGGTCTTGCTGATAATAATATTCGCCTAGGGCAAGTATTGCGTGTTAAACCAGCAGGTTATGTTGCACCAGTAACAACCAATCCGGTGGTAACAACGACTACACCTACTGTGGTGACGACCACGACGACAACATCAACAACACCAAGTACAACAGTAAACAATGCAGCAGGTACACGTACTGTGGCTGGTATCACTTGGATGCGTCCAACAGTGGGTAAGGTGTTAAATGGTTTTAACAGCGAAACCAAGGGCATTAATTATGGTGGTCAAATGGGTCAAGCTGTTGTTGCTGCCGCAGATGGCAAAGTGGTGTATAGCGGTACGGGCTTACGCACTTATGGTAATTTGATTATTGTGCAGCACAATCAAACGTATTTGACGGCTTATGGCAATAATAAACAAATTTTGCTAAAAGAAGGTGCTCAAGTGAAGCGTGGTCAAACCATTGCTTATATGGGCAATAGTGATAGTGATCGCGTACAATTGCATTTTGAAGTACGTGAACAGGGTAAGCCTGTTGATCCAAGTCGCTTTATTCCATAAGCAAAGCTAATTGGGTTCTTTTCAATAAAAAAGCTGCCATGTGAATCAGGCAGCTTTTTTGATGGCATTCAAAAGTGAATTAGTGGTGGTGGCCATGTGCACCATGTACATGACCATGGCTAATTTCTTCAGCACTGGCTTCACGAACTTCAGTAATTGTTGCTTTGAAGCGGATTTTCATGCCAGCCAATGGGTGGTTTGCATCTACAATGGCTTTGCCATCTGCAACATCTGTTACGCGGTAAATGAATACTTCGCCAGATTCTGGATCATCAGCTTCAAACATCATGCCGATTTCAACATCAACAGGGAATGATTTAATGTCTTCGATGCGAATTAATTCGGGATCTTGTTCGCCGAATGCATCATCAGGAGACATGATAATATCAATCACATCACCCACATTTTTTTCATGTAATGCTTCTTCAACCAATGGGAAAATGCCATCATAACCGCCATGCAAATACACCAAAGGTTCTTCGTTTTTGTCGATTAATTGGTTATCGGTATCGTACATTTCGTACTGTAGGCTAACTACACTGTTTTTTTGAATTGACATGCTTGTCTCTTTTAAAATGAGAGGGATGAAAAGCAGCTTATGCTTGAGAATAAGCAAGCTAATGATACATGGTAGCATTTTTTTGCTTTTGCGTGATTGTTATCTGCGCATCTTGTGTAATAAAGTGTTGTTTCACTTTGTAATTAAATTAAAAGCAGCCATTGAGTGTGATTGGTATTTTGTGTTGCGATTTCACGACAAAAAAATACGTTTTAAAATGGGGAAAATGTTTGTTTTTAATGCTTTAAATTTGGTTTTATTTTCACATATAGTAATGATTTATAATGTTGTTTTTGAAATTTTAACAAAACATATATCTTTTTAACATAATTACAGTAAAAAGTTATTTAAATCAAGTAATGTGGGTCTTTGAAAAAAGTCTGTCATCTTGCTAATGTACGACATTGCAATGCCGAAATAGATAGGGCATAATGCTATCAAATTTCAACATTGTGCCTAATCAGTTAAAAAATTTGTAATTGGTTAAGGGATATGTTTATTTGTTTTTAACCAAAAAAAGTATTAAAGAAGGTATTTTCATGAAAAAATCACTATTGGCTGCTGCCGTAATGTCTTTGTTTTTAGCTGCATGTGGCGGTGACAAACCTGCTGCTGAAGCTTCTGTTGCTTCTGGCGCTTCTGATGTTGTAGCTTCTGAAGTTGCTTCTGAAGCTTCTGAAGTTGTAGCTCCTGTTGCTTCTGAAGCTTCTGTTGAAGCTCCTGCTGCTTCTGAAGGTTCTGCTGCAGCTTCTAAATAATTTTAAATTATTTAGATTAAGCACAAAAAAGACCGCCTACTGGGCGGTTTTTTTTGTGCTTGCCATTTGGCTGCGTATTAAAGTTCAGACAAGGTTTTGGCCAATTGGTGTAGTTTGGGACCAATGACATCAATAAATTCTTTTTCTTGCCAAGCACTGGCAGGGACGCTAGCGTTGATTGAAAAAGCATAGCGTTTGGCTGTGGCATCGTATACTGGGACAGCAATGGCCAAAATATCAGAAGAAAACTCACCATTGGATATGGTCATGTTATTGGCTTGGTAACGTGTGGCATGTTCTTCTAGCGTTTGACAAGCAATTTTTGCCGTCTCACTGTTTTTTAAACTATTTAATAAATGTTGTTTAATCACAAGGCGATTGCTTAAGTCCTGTGCACTAAAATAAGCACGGCCAATGGCAGTGTCAGCAATGGGTACTGTTGAGCCTACACGCAATTGCACAGCAAGCTTGGCTGGACTACGGATACTTTCGATGTACAGCATTTCCCCAGCTTCTTCTACTGCTAAGCTCACAGAAACTTGATTGTCTTCGGCAAATTTCACCATGTGTGGTTTGGCTAGGCGGGCGATGTCATAACGTGCCCAAGCCGCAGAACTGAGTTCTAAAGCAGCCTTACCCAAATAATAGCCTTGCTCATCTTGTCGTAAAAAGTTCAAGCGCAATAAAGTGTAGATTAATCGAGAAACCGTTGCTTTGGGTAAGCCCGTTTTTTCACACAAAACATTGTGGCTTAAGCCTTGTTGATTGTCTTTGAATACGCTTAATAAACTTAATCCTCGTGCCAAAGCGGTGATAAATTGTCGATCATTATCGTCTTCTGCACGTTTTATTTCTTCTAATAATCGGTTTAGCACTTTACAAATCTCCAAATATTGATTAAATTATTTCGCATTGTAAAACAAAATTTCGTATTGCGAAACTAATAATATGATCGCAAGGTTTATAAAGGAGACTATTATGTCAAAAAGCAGCAGCCGTCCACCATTTGATTGGGCCGATCCATTGCAATTAATGGGTCAATTAACAGAAGAAGAACGCATGGTAGCGGATACGGCCGAAGCGTTTTGCCAAGATATTTTAATGCCTGGCATTATTGAAGCCAATCGCAATGAGCATTTTGACACCAATTTGATGCGTGAAATGGGTGATTTGGGTTTATTGGGTTGTACCATTGAAGGTTATGGCTGTGCAGGCATGTCTTCGGTTTCTTACGGCTTGATTGGTCGTGCTGTTGAGCGTGTGGATTCAGGTTATCGCTCTGCCATGAGTGTGCAATCAAGTTTGGTTATGCACCCTATCTGGGCATATGGTACTGAGGCACAGCGTGAAAAGTATTTGCCTAAATTGGCAACTGGTGAATGGATTGGTTGTTTTGGTTTGACTGAGCCCAATGCCGGTTCAGATCCAGCTGGCATGCAAACTCGTGCCAAAGCGGTTCCGGGTGGTTATTCTTTGTCTGGCACCAAAATGTGGATTACCAATAGCCCTGTGGCTGACGTGTTTGTGGTGTGGGCCAAAGATGATGCGGGTGAGATTCGTGGTTTTGTCTTAGAAAAAGGCATGAAAGGTTTATCTGCACCGAAAATCAATGGCAAATTCTCCTTGCGCGCTTCGATTACAGGTGAGATTGTCATGGATGAGGTATTTGTACCTGAAGAAAATGCATTCCCTGATATTCGTGGTTTGTCTGGTCCATTTGGTTGCTTAAATAAAGCACGTTATGGCATTGCTTGGGGTTCAATGGGTGCTGCGGAATTTTGTTGGCATGCCGCTCGCCAATACACTTTGGACCGTAAACAATTTGGTCGTCCTTTGGCAAACACGCAATTGGTGCAATTGAAATTAGCCAATATGCAAACAGAAATTACTTTAGGATTACAAGCGGCTTTGCAAGTGGGTCGTTTAATGGATGAGGGCAAGGCTGCCCCTGAAATGATTTCATTAATCAAGCGCAATAACTGCGGCAAAGCATTGGATATTGCCCGTATTGCCCGTGATATGCATGGTGGTAACGGTATTGCTGACGAATTCCATGTGATTCGCCATGTAATGAACCTAGAAGCTGTGAATACCTATGAAGGCACACATGATGTCCATGCCTTGATTTTGGGTCGTGCACAAACTGGCTTACAAGCATTTGCATAAAATGTGAGTTGTGAAACAACAAGCCTATATGGGAAGCTTAGGCTTCCCATTTTATTTATCAATTTGATGTGGGCAAATGGTTACCTAGCAGTGGTAATTGATCATTGAAGCAAAGACATTTTAAGTAATTGACACCCATTGATAATAAAGCCATAAAAAGAATAAAGAGAAATAGGAGAGTCACATGTCACAAAAACAAGGTGCGCTATCTGGCATCAAAGTATTGGATTTATCTCGTGTATTGGCAGGTCCTAGTTGTACACAGCAATTGGCTGACTTGGGTGCAGACGTGATTAAAATTGAACGCCCTGAAGTTGGAGATGAAACCAGACAGTGGGCCCCACCAACATTTCAAAATGGAACATCTGCTTATTTTGCCACAGTCAATCGCAATAAAAAATCGGTGACAGTGGATATTAGTACAGCAGAAGGTCAAGCCATTATTAAAAAAATGGCACTCGAAGCCGATGTTTTAATTGAAAATTACAAAGTAGGCGGTTTGGCAAAATATGGTTTGGACTACGATAGCATCAAGGATTTGAATCCCAGATTGGTGTATTGTTCCTTAACAGGCTATGGTCAAGATGGGCCTGATGCCCATAAGCCTGGCTATGATTATATTATCCAAGGTTTATCTGGTTTAATGAGTATCACTGGCCCTAGCGATGGCATGCCACATAAAGTAGGTGTGGCGGTGGTGGATTTGTTTACAGGATTACAGGCGACTGTGGGGATTCAAGCGGCATTGATTGCCCGAGAAAAAACAGGCAAAGGGCAATTGGTTGATGTAGCACTATTAGACAGTGCCATCGCCATGCTGGGCAATGTGGGCATGAACCATTTGGCCAGTGGACAAATTCCTCCTAGATTGGGCAATGAACACCCTAGCATAGTGCCTTATCAAGTATTTGCTACAGGGGCTAAGCAGTTTTTGATTTTGGCCTGTGGCAATGATAAGCAATTTGCCAAGGTAGCCCAAGTGATGTCGCATCCAGAATGGATCAGTGATGAGCGTTTTATGAGCAACCCCAAGCGAGTTGTTAATCGAGAGGCTTTAACAGAATTGATGCAGGCGGTTTTCTTAGAGAAAAACCGTGATGAATGGATTGCTATTTTTGAAGCCGTACAGGTTCCATGTGGTCCTATTAACAATATTGCAGAGGCTGTGGCGCTGCCACAAGTGGCTGCAAGGCAGATGATTGTTGGTGATTTTGCAGGGCAAGAAGATTTGCGTGTTTTGGGTTGTCCGATTAAACTGAGCGACACGCCAGTCAGCTACCGTTCTGCGCCACCACTATTGGGTGAGCACACGACAGAAGTTTTGACCTCTATGGGCATGAGCACCGCAGAGATTGCATCGCTGCAAAGTAAAAAAATTATTTAAAAACAAGAATAACTCAGGTAAAGGAATATCACTCATGACAGATACCATTGAACGCGACAGTATGCAGTTTGATGTCGTTATTGTGGGCGCAGGTCCTGCTGGACTGAGCACAGCCATCCGTTTAAAACAATTGGCAGCAAAAGACGATAAAGAAATCAATATTTGCGTGGTGGAAAAAGGCTCCGAAGTGGGCGCACACAGTTTATCTGGTGCAGTATTGGATCCCAAAGCATTGAATGAATTAATCCCCAATTGGCAAGAATTGGGCGCACCAGTAACGCGCACTGTAACCAAAGACCAAATGGTGTTTTTGACTGAGAAAAAAGCGTTTACATTGCCAACCCCTCCTAGTTTTCACAACGATGGTAATTATATTATTAGCTTAGGCTTATTATGCCGTTGGTTGGCAGAACACGCTGAAAGCATGGGCGTTGAAATTTACCCAGGTTTTGCTGCAGCTGAAGTGCTTTACCATGCTGATGGCTCGGTTAAAGGCATTGCAACAGGTGACATGGGTATTGGCAAAAACGGTGAAATCACTGATAACCATCAGCCAGGGATGGAATTGTTAGCACAACAAACCATTTTTTCAGAAGGCTGTCGTGGTTCATTGACCAAAGGCATTTTGCAAAAATTTAATTTGACCGCCAATAGTCAAGCACAAACCTATGGTATTGGTATCAAAGAGATTTGGGAAGTTGACCCCAGTGTGTCTGAGCCTGGCAAGGTGACGCATAGCATTGGTTGGCCCATGCAGAGCGATACTTATGGTGGTTCTTTCTTATACCATTTGGACAATAACCAAGTGGCTGTGGGTTTTGTAATTGGCTTGGATTATAGTAATCCGTATTTATCGCCATTTGAAGAGTTCCAACGCTTCAAGACTCACCCACATGTCCGCAAAGTCTTTGAAAATGGTCGCCGTATTGCTTATGGTGCTCGTGCATTGAGTGAGGGTGGTTTGCAATCATTGCCTAAGCTATCATTCCCTGGTGGTGTATTGGTTGGTGATTCGGCTGGCTTTTTGAATGTACCACGCATTAAGGGTAACCACACTGCCATGAAGTCTGGTATGTTGGCTGCTGAGGCTGTTTACGCCGTATTAATCGAACCACAAGAAGCATATGAAAGCAGTGTTGAAGCCAAAAGTTACGAAAGCTTATTTAAAAACAGTTGGCTTTATACTGAATTACACAAGGTGCGTAATGTTCGTCCTGCTTTTAAATGGGGCTTATGGCCAGCTTTGGCTTATTCGGCTTTAGAGGATTATGTCTTTAAAGGCAAGATGTCATGGACATTAAAACACCATGGTAGCGATCATGCTTCATTGAAAAAAGCCAGTGCTTGTCAACCG
>JASLDB010000153.1 GCA_030151665.1 Neisseriaceae bacterium | reverse complement strand
CAAAATCAGCAATTTTTTCGCCATTTTTAACAATTTTGCCTTCATATGGATAGATTTCAACCACATCACCCATATTCAATTGTTCAACATCCACTTCGATTGGCAAGGCACCAGAATCTTCTTGGGTATTGAAGAAAATTGGGGCAATTTTGCCACCCAAGCAAACGCCACCAAAGCGTTTATTGGGAACGAAAGGAATGTCGTCACCTGTGTGCCAAATCACAGAATTGGTTGCAGACTTACGGCTTGAACCAGTACCCACAACGTCACCCACATAAGCGACTAAATTGCCCTTGGCTTTTAATTCATTCAATAATTTAATGGGACCAACTTGACCAGCATTATCAGGTGTAATGCCATCACGAGGGTTTTTCAACATGGCCAATGCATGTAGAGGAATATCAGGACGGCTCCAAGCATCAGGTGCTGGAGACAAATCGTCAGTATTGGTTTCGCCAGTTACTTTAAAAACAGTAACGGTGATTTTTTCAGCCACTTTAGGACGAGAAGTAAACCACTCACCCTCAGCCCAAGATTTCACCACATCTTTAGCGAATTCATTACCAGCTTTGGCTTTTTCTGCCACGTCATGGAATGAATCAAACATTAATAAAGTGTGTTTTAAACCTTCTGCTGCAATAGCACCCAATTTTGAATCATCTAACAATTCAATCAATGGATGGATATTGTAGCCACCTAACATGGTGCCCAATAATTTGGTAGCCAATGCAGCATCAATCAATGGGCTCGTCACTGAACCTTCAGCAATAGCTGCTAAAAAAGATGCTTTTACTTTGGCTGCATCATCTACGCCAGGTGGGACACGGTGGGTAATCAAATCCACCAAGAATTCACCTTCACCTGCTGGTGGGTTTTTTAATAGTTCTACTAAATCAGCGGTCTGTTCAGCTGATAGGGCCAATGGTGGGATGCCTAGCGCTGCGCGCTCAGCAACATGGGCACGGTATGCCTCTAACATAATACTGTCCTTTAAAAAAGATACTTCAGTTCTTGTTCTCGTTTTTAATGCCGTAGCGACTTAGATAATAAACGAAAATGACCCAAATATAAACCTCGCTTTGGTAAGTTTTACCAGGTTGCAGTTTATATTAGGTCATCATCATGTTATTCAGCCACCACTGGAATCTTACCAATTTTGGCTTGCCAAATTTTAGGGGCAATGGCATGAACAGACTGGCCATCACTATCCACTGCAACCGTTACAGGCATATCTTTTACTTCAAACTCATAAATGGCTTCCATGCCCAATTCTTCAAAAGCCAAGACTTTTGATGCTTTAATCGCTTTGGACACTAAATATGCTGAACCACCCACAGCCATTAAATAAACCGCTTTATTGTCTTTAATCGCATCAATGGCAAGTGGACCACGTTCAGATTTACCAATCATACCCAAAAGACCAGTTTCTTCTAACATTTGGCGGGTAAATTTATCCATGCGTGTGGCAGTTGTTGGCCCTGCAGGACCAACCACTTCATCACCCACTGGGTCTACTGGACCAACGTAGTAAATGACACGATTGGTAAAATCTACTGGCAATTTTTCACCATTGTTTAGCATATCAATCATGCGTTTATGAGCGGCATCACGACCTGTCAAGATTTTGCCATTTAGTAGCAAAACATCACCAATTTGCCAATTGGCCACTTCTTCTTTGGTTAACGTATCTAAATTTACACGTTTACCATTTTTAGGGTCATACGTTAAATCGGGCCAATCTTCTAAACTAGGAGCTTCCAAGCTAACAGGACCAGAACCATCCAGTTCAAATTCCACATGGCGCGTGGCAGCACAGTTAGGAATCATGGCAATGGGTTTAGATGCCGCGTGGGTTGGATAATCTAGAATCTTGACATCCAAGACCGTGGTCAAGCCACCCAGACCTTGAGCACCAATGCCCAAAGCATTCACTTTTTCGAACAATTCCAAACGCAAAGCTTCGATTGTGCTTAATTCAGCACCACTGGCTGCTTTGTCTTGTAATTCATGAATATCGATGTGGCTCATCAATGATTCTTTGCCCAATAAGGCTGCTTTTTCAGGCGTACCACCAATACCAATGCCCAAAATACCTGGTGGACACCAACCAGCACCCATGGTTGGTACTGTTTTCAATACCCAATCAACAATAGAGTCAGATGGGTTCAACATGGCCAATTTGGATTTATTTTCAGAGCCACCACCTTTGGCTGCACAAGTTACTTCAACTTTGTCGCCCATGACAATTTCCATGTGCACAACAGCTGGCGTATTGTCTTTTGTGTTTTGGCGTTTGCCCGCAGGGTCGCTTAAAACCGAGGCACGCAATTTATTATCAGGATTCAAGTAAGCACGGCGAACACCTTCGTTCACCATTTCTTGTACTGACATTTCAGCATCCCATTGCACTTTCATGCCCACTTTTAAAAATACAGTCGCAATGCCTGTATCTTGACAAATGGGGCGATGCCCTTCAGCACACATCCGGCTATTCACCAATATTTGCGCCATGGCATCTTTGGCAGCAGGGTTTTCTTCTTTTTCCCATGCTTTGGTCAATGCTTGAATATAATCTTTAGGATGATAGTAACTAATAAATTGAAAAGCATCAGCGATGCTTTGAATAAAATCAGCCTGTTTGATGATGGTCATGTTGTTGTTTACCTATAAACAGTTTCTACAGTGAATGCATTTTAATCCTTTATCGAGGTGCCGTCACCTATTGGCTCAATCATTTGAAACAGCAAGGCTTTCATCAACACACATGCAATATGACATTTTCAAGAATGGAATATTTCAGCAATCTTGTCTTTTATTACAATTAAAGGTGATTTTTTCACCAAAAACCCATAGAATGCTGTTTTAAGCGTTATTCATATAGGTAGCATGTGAAAATTTTGATTCTTGGCAGTGGACAAGTTGGTACAACAGTGGCTCAAAACTTGGCACAAGTCACCAATAATGATGTCACCGTTGTCGATATTGATGAATTACCATTGAAAAACCTCAATAGTAAGTTGGATATTCAAACCATTATTGGCAATGCTGCTTCGCCCGCCATATTGGATTTGGCAGGTGCCAATGATACTGATTTATTACTGGCATTAACCCGAAGTGATGAAATTAACTTAGTTGCTTGTCGCCTAGCTGATGAACTCTTTAACATTCCCAGTCGAATTGCCCGTGTGCGTCACAGTGATTATTTGGAGTTTCAATCCGACGCATTAGAAGCCAAAGAAAATATCAACGGCTTATTGGAATTATTTAATGTCACCGAATCCATTTGCCCAGAGCAATTGGTCACTGAACAATTATATGAATTGTTTATTTACCCCAGTGCTTTACAAGTCATTAACTTTGCGGATGGCAAAGTACAAATGGTCGTTGCCAAAGCACACAGTGGTGGTTTATTGGTAGATAAAGCCATTGGGCAAATTTACCATGACTTACCTGAGGGTGTGGACTGCCAAATATTTGCCATATACCGAGACAATTATCTGATTACACCCACACCACAAACTGTTTTACTTAATGGCGATGAAGTATTCTTTTTAGCCGCAACAGAGCATGTACCTGTGGTGATGCGTGAGTTGCGCCCACCTGTTAAATCCGCTCGCAATGTCATGATTGCAGGTGGTGGTAATATCGGTTTTCGTTTGGCCAAGATTTTAGAAGATGATTTCAATGTTAAAATCATTGACCACAATACTAGGCGTGCTGAATTTTTATCAGAACATCTTAACGCTGCTTTGGTATTACAAGGCTCTGGCACAGATGAAAACCTATTAGTACAAGAGCACATTGAAGACATCGATATTTTTTGCGCCATCACCAATGATGATGAAAGCAATATCATGTCGAGCATGCTAGCCAAAAATTTGGGTGTCAAACGCATTATCACCATTGTAAACCGCTCCAGCTATGTCAATTTATTACAGGGCAATATGATTGACATTGTGATTTCGCCACACCTGATTACCATTGGTTCAATTTTGGCCCACGTCCGTCGTGGTGACGTTGTTGCTGTTCATACCTTACGACATGGTGAAGTTGAAGCTGTTGAGGTGGTTATTCATGGTGACAAACACACTTCTAATTTAATCGGACGGTCATTAGATGATGTTAAACTGCCCATGGGTTGTAACCTTGTGGCTTTACACAGAGAAAATGAACTCATTATGGCACACAAAGAATTGGTGTTTGCCGATGGTGATCATTTGGTTTTCTTTGTATCGCGTCGCCGTGCTATTCGTGAATTAGAAAAATTAATTCAAGTTAAAGTTGGCTTTTTTTAGAGCATATAAGCGAAAACGATGTACAAATTTTTACCTATTATCCATGTATTGAGCAAATTGGGGCTGGTCTTCGGACTAACCCTTTTGGCACCTGCTTTTGTTTCATATTTATACGATGATGGCTTGGTGACTGTTATTTTGCTGTCCAGTATTGTGACCATTGGTGTGACCTACTCTATATGGACAGCAACATTGGCATTCAATACCGAACTTAAAAATCGAGATAGCTTCCCCTTGGTGGCATTAATTTGGTTGTGTTTTGGCTTGGTTGCCGCCTTACCTTTTTATTTTGGCATTGAAAATTTTGGTTTTACCAATGCATTTTATGAAGCCATTTCGGGTTTAACCACCACAGGCTCCACGGTTATTGGGGACTTGGATAATTTAGAACCTTCATTGAATTTTTGGCGACACATGCTTAACTGGCTAGGTGGCATGGGGATCATCGTCTTGGCAGTAGCCATTTTGCCATTATTGGGTGTGGGTGGGATGCAGTTATACCGTGCCGAAGTGCCTGGGATTAACAAAGATAAAAAACTGGCCCCTCGCATCGCCCAAACGGCGAAAAACATGTGGATTATTTATTTAATCTTTACGTTGATTGTTATTTTTGCCCTCAAAGTAGCCGGCATGAATTGGCTAGATGCATTTTGCCATGGCATGGCTAGCTTATCATTGGGTGGTTTTTCGACCCACAATGATTCTGTTGCCTATTTTAATTCAGTGAGTATTGAACTGATCATGTCCATTGGGATGTTATTGGGCGCGATTAACTTTGCTAACCATTTTTATGCTGTTCGCAGTCGTGATTGGCGTGTTTACAAGATGGATGAAGAGTTTCGACTACTAATCTTCATTTTATTTGGTAGCATTATTGTAGTGAGTTTATACCTATGGCATAAGGATTTTTACTCTTTGCCTGATGCATTTCGCTTTGTCGGTTTTAACTTTGTTTCCATTGGATTGGCATCTGGCTTTACCAATGCCGATTTTGGACAGTGGCCATTGATTGCCTCATTGTGGATGCTATTGCTATCGCACATTTTGGCCAATTCGGGTTCAACAGGTGGTGGTATTAAGATGATTCGTGCTATCGTGCTATTCAAATACAGCTTACGCGAGATGACTTTACTACTACACCCAAATGCTGTGCAGCGGGTGAAAGTCAATGGTCGAACCGTACCTGAACGAACAGCACTCACCGTTTTGGCATTTATTTTTGTTTATTTTGTCACCGTGGTTGTGTTTACCTTTTTAATGATGTCAACAGGCATGGACTTTATCACTGCATTATCAGTGACTTCAGCCAACATCACCAATACTGGCCCTGGATTAGGCAATGCAGGGCCCAGTTACAGTTTCGCTTTATTTAGCAACGTTCAAAAATGGTTAAGCATGTGTGTCATGATTTTAGGACGATTGGAAATTTTTACCGTATTAATCTTATTTACCCCTGCTTATTGGCGTAAATAAGGATTCACAAAGGATAAGCCCATGAAGAAGGCATTGAAAAATGGTTTGTACATTGCTGTTGGCGCAGCACTATTGCAATTAACCGCTTGTAGCAATGTTGAAGCACCTGAGCCCACCATTGAGCCCGTGCAAAATACCAGTACTGGCAATTTGAATGTGAATGCTCGCCCCACTGATTCACAAACTGCCATCTTTAACGATTACAATCAATACAAAAGTGTATTAAGTGCCATTGCTCGTGATGATGACAGCACGCCCGCACAGTTTTTAGCCAATCAACAAGGCGACAATGCCATGGCTGAACGTGTCCGCAATAATTGGCTAAAACGCTTAGGCGCTCGCCAAAACTGGGCATTGTTCCAACAACAATATAGCAAACTAGACAAAAGTGGCATTGATCAAGAAAATCAATGTTATGCAGATTTGATTCGCTTGAATCAACAAGGTGGCAAAAGCAATTTAATTGATGACATTTTGATTCAAAAAACAGGTCTCAATGCAGGTTGTAATGCTTTAATTGCTAAGGCAACAGGCCTAGGTCAAATCAAAGAAGCAGATGCTTGGGGTCGAGTTCGTTATTTATTGAGTAAAAACCAAGTGAGTGATGCAAGACGCATTGCTGCTGCAATGAATCAACCCTTACCAGCATCATTGGGCAGTGCTTCTGGCAATGGCCAAGCCGCACAAGAAGCTGCACTATTTGCTGCCAGCAATCCCAAAAGTCGTAACAACGTTTTGGGCAGTTTAGCCAATGTTCGTGGCAGTTTAAATGCTGATCAAGTGGCTTTTGCTTATGGCCTAGCTGGTTTGACTGAAGCCAAAAACCAAAACTTCCAAACAGCTTTGAATTATTTTTTACAAGCAGATACCAAATTACTGGACGAAGAACAATGGCAATGGTTTGCTCGCTCTGCTTTGCGCTTGCAAAACTGGGAACAAATTAAAAGCATTGTTTTAAAAATGCCAGCTTATGTGCAAAAAGATGAAACTTGGCAATACTGGCTAGGCCGTGCTTATCAAGCACAAGGCAATCAAGCTGCTGCTCGCCAACATTTTGCCAATGCTGAAAAATCAGGCCGCAACTTCTATGCGTTATTGGCATTAGAAGCCATGGGTGGCAAAGTGAACACCACAAGCAATGCACCCAAATCAAGCAGTAATGCGATTCAAACGGTTAGCAAAGATGGTGCCATCAACCGTGCCTTGATTCTATTCCAACAATCACAAAATACAGGTGACTGGAATATGCGCCGTGAGGCTCAAAATCAGTGGCGTTTTGCTGTTCGCAATTACAATGAAACGTCATTGATTGCATCATCTGAATTAGCACACCAAAATGCATTCAATGAAATGACCATTTACAGTGCAGATCGCACCAATCAATTGTTGAATTACCCATTGCGTTTCTTATCACCTTACCGTGAGATCACCGAGCGTTATGCACCACAAGCCAATGTTGATCCAGCTTGGGTCTATGGTCTAATTCGCCAAGAAAGCCGCTTTATGTTGAGTGCCAACTCACATGTTGGTGCCACAGGTTTAATGCAAATCATGCCTGGAACAGGCCGTGATATTGCCAGAAAATTAGGCATGAGCAATTACAGCTTGAGCAATATTGACGATAATATTCGCATGGGCACTTGGTATTTAGGTGACATTCGCACAAGCCTAGGCAGTGAAGTGCTAGCAACAGCTGGTTACAATGCAGGCCCTGGTCGTGCACGTCGTTGGCAAGCGAATACTTCACTGGAAGGTGCAATTTATGCTGAAACCATTCCTTTTAATGAAACACGTGACTATGTGAAAAAAGTGATGACCAATGCCACGTATTATGCAAGTTTATTCAATGAGCCTCAAACCTCATTGACGCAACGCATGGGTACCATTGCCACTAAACGCTAATAACCCAATACAAAAAAGAGAAGACTTGGTCTTCTCTTTTTTATTGGCTCAAACAATCATTAAAACAATTCATAGCCAGCTTCAGTAATCGCTTCTTCAATGGCCATTTTATCTTGCTTGGTATCATCAAAAGAAACGGTAACTTTTTTGGCTTCCAAGTCAACGTCCACATTGGCAACACCCGATAAAGCCATTACTGCATTGGTCACAGCACGAGCACAGCCTTGGCAAGTCATGCCATTTACATTAAATTGCACAGTTTTCATCATCATCTCGCTTGCTTTGTATTTAAAGAAACCCTAAGATAAACCTTTACCCTATGTTAAAGTCAAGCAAAAGGTTTGCCATGAATATCAGCGAAGCAGCGAAATTAGCCAACTTATCCAGTAAAAGCATTCGAGACTATGAAGACAAAGGCTTGATTACCGCACCCAAGCGAACAGAAAATGGCTATCGTGTTTATAGTCAAGACAATATTCAGGAATTACAATTTATCCAACAAGCCCGCCAAGTTGGTTTTTCTTTGGCTGAAATTGAAACTTTACTCAACTTTTGGCGGTTAGAAAATCGCCATAGCAGCGATGTCAAAGCAGTTGTACTGGAACACATGGCACGTTTAGAAAAACAAATTGCAGATTTGCAAAACATGCACAGTAAATTGAGTGATTGGGCCAATAGTTGCCATGGTGATGAACGCTCTGAATGCTCAATATTAAATCAGCTCAGTGGAAAAAAAACACGCTGTCACACTATTGATTAAACCAAGTCGATTTTTTGTAACTCTTCAACGCTTAAATCTGCATACCAATCTTCACCAAACATTTCTGCTGGGTGTTGCGCACGTTCTTGACCATTGCCACATTGCAAGTCATTTACATAACAGTATTTATCACATCCCCAACAAATTCGCTCAGGGTGTTTAGGTTTTTTAGGAAAGCGAAGCTTCTTTTTATCCTTCATTTTCATGCTCACCATCAAAAACGGCAGCCTAAGCTGCCGTCATTCATTATGAATTTATTGCTTAGTTAGTCGCATTACAATCCACTGCAGTACCACGCAATACATCGGTTAAAGTCATTGAGCTGCCTTTACCAAATAATTGGTATTTTTCACCAACATATTTATCACCACTAGCACTGGGGACATTAGACAAAACATATGTACCTTTGCCAACTTTTAGTTCAGCCAAAGATGATTTGCCTTTGGTAAAATAACGAACAGACATTTTGCTCTTATCATTACAACGGTAATTAACAGTATCACCAATGGCACTGCTAACACTTTCAACTGCTTGCGTGGTTTTATCCACACCAGAGCTAATTGTACTACAAGCTGATAAAACACCAACAACAGCCAATGATGCCAAAATTTTAACTGCTTTCATAAAAAATTCCTTTAATAATAAGCAAACAACTACTGTTTTTCCGCTTTTTTTAACAATTCAAACAATTGGTCTTTTAAGGCCAATTTTTCTCGTTTTAATGTTTCAATTTCATCCAAACCACTTGTCACAATGTTTTTGCTCAAGCGTTCGATTTTATGGTCTAATTCATTGTGTTCGTCAAAAAGACGGTCAAAATGCTTGTCTTCTTGGCGCAACTTACTGATTAAATCACGATACTCAGGAAACATAGGAATAATCCTTTCAAGAGAATTGAAACCACATCATTAATATTATGATGATGACAACTTGATTATAACCAGTCCATTTTTATTATAAAAGCATTATTTTCATGTCAGCTCTTTTATTGACATGAAACAGCAAATGATTACCCACCTTAAGTGAGAAACCATGAATTCCACCATCAATTTATTAAAAGAGCATCGCACTTTCCGACATTTTGATCCCAGCTTTGTGATGCCACAAGAGCATATTGAGGCTATCGTGGCTTCAGCCAAACAAGCACCATCATCCATGAACGGTCAGCATTATAGTTTTATTCGCATCACTGA